>CALJLA010000197.1 GCA_937983055.1 uncultured Pseudomonadota bacterium | reverse complement strand
TGTGCTCGGCCACGTAGGACAGGATCAGATTGGTCGAGATCGGTGCAACCTGGTAGAGGCGGGCGCTGCGACTCGTTAGCGGAACGCCCGTTTGCGGGAGCAGCGCCCCACGCGGCGGACTACGGGCAGGTTCGCGCCGGGGGTCTGCGAATGCTCAGAACGACCTCGGCAACCCGAGGATGTGCTCGGCCACGTAGGACAGGATCAGATTGGTCGAGATCGGTGCAACCTGGTAAAGCCTCGTCTCGCGAAACTTCCGCTCGATGTCGTATTCCGCGGCAAAGCCGAAGCCGCCGTGAAACTGCAGGCAGGCGTTCGCCGCCTCCCAGGACGCCTTGGCGGCGAGGTACTTCGCCATGTTCGCCTCGGCGCCACAGGGCTGGCCGGCGTCGAACAATTCGCAGGCCTTCCAGCGCATCAGGTTGGCGGCTTCGACCTCGATGTAGGCCTCGGCGATTGGAAACTGCACGCCCTGGTTCCGGCCGATCGGCCGCTCGAACACCGTGCGCTCGTTCGCGTACTTCGTCACGCGGTCCACGAACCAGTAGCCGTCGCCGATGCACTCGGCGGCGATCAGCGTGCGCTCGGCGTTCAGCCCGTCGAGGATGTATCTGAAGCCCTGGCCTTCTGCGCCGATCAGGTTCTCGGCCGGAATCTCCAGGTTGTCGAAGAACAGCTCGTTGGTCTCGTGGTTCACCATGTTGCGGATCGGCCGCACCGTCATGCCCTTGCCGACCGCCTGGTGCAGGTCCACCAGAAAGATCGACATGCCTTCCGATTTCTTCTTCACCTCGGCGAGCGGCGTGGTGCGGGCGAGCAGAATCATCAGGTCGGAGTGCTGCACCCGCGAGATCCACACCTTCTGGCCGTTCACCACGTAGCGGTCGCCCTGCTTCACCGCGGTGGTCTTGATGCGGGTGGTGTCGGTGCCGGTGGTCGGCTCGGTCACGCCCATCGACTGAAGCCGCAGCTCGCCGCTGGCAATGCGCGGCAGGTAGGCGCGTTTCTGCGCCTCCGACCCGTGCCGCAGCAGGGTGCCCATGTTGTACATCTGCCCGTGGCAGGCGCCGGAATTGCCGCCGCAGCGATTGATCTCTTCCATGATCACCGACGCTTCGGTCAGCCCCAGCCCCGAGCCGCCGTATTCCTGCGGAATCATCGCCGCCAGCCAGCCGGCCCGGGTCAGCGCGTCGACGAACGCCTCCGGGTAGCCGCGCGCCTCGTCGATCTTGCGGTGATATTCGTCGGGAAACTGCGCGCACAGCGCGCGCACCGCGTCGCGAATTTCCTGAAACCGGTCGGTCGTCGTTGCTTTCATCGTTCTGACTTGTGTGTGCCCGCCCGGGCGCCGTTCCGAAGTGCCGTCCGCCAGGCGCGCGGCACTAGCGACCCCGGAACTGCGGTTTGCGCTTTTCGTTGAAGGCGAGAATGCCTTCGCGGCGATCTTCGGTGTCGACCAGCTGGTTGTACGCCTCCACCTCGAAGCGGTAGGCGGTGCGCAGTTCCATCTGGCCGCCGAAGCGGATCGCTTTCTTCGCCTGCCTCACCGCGAGCGGCGCATTGGCCGCGATCATCGACGCGGTCTCCAGCGCCGCGGGCAGCAGTTCTTCCGGCGCGCACAGCCGGTTGATCAGGCCCCAGGCGCTCGCCTCCTCGGCCGAAAACGGCCGCGCGGTCATGATGATTTCCTTCGCCCGGCGCTCGCCGATGGCGCGCGGCAGGTTCTGGGTGCCGCCGGCGCCGGGAATGATGCCGAGCGAGGTTTCCGTCAAGGCAAAGCGGGCACTGCGCGCGGCGTAGATGAAGTCGCACATCAGCGCGAGCTCCAGGCCGCCGGCGTAGGCCGGCCCGTTCACCGCGGCGATGATCGGCAGCGGCAGATCGCACTGCGCCCAGAACGCGCGCTCGAACAGCTCGTGCTGCGCGCGCCAGTCGTCCCGGCTCATGCCGTTGCGCTCCTTCAGGTCCGCCCCGGCGCAGAAGGCCTGGCCGCCGGCGCCGGTCAGCACCGCGCAGCGCGCGGCGCCGCTGTCTTCGGTGAGGCGCGCCCACAGGTCGAGCAGCTCGCGCCCCATGGCGGTGTTGAACGCGTTGCGCACCTCCGGCCGGTTGAGCCGGATCAGCAGCACGTGCGTCGCCGGCGTTTCCAGCGCGAGGGTCTCGTAGCGCGGCAGATTCATGCGGTTTTCCAGAAGGCCGGGCCCGCGTTCACAGGGTAATCACGATCTTGCCGATATGGGTGCCCTGCTTCATGCGCCGGAAGGCGTCGGCCGCCTTGTCCAGCGGGAACTCGCGGTCGATCACCGGCTTCATCCGGTGGCGCTCGATCGCGCGGTTCATCGCCTCGAAGCGCGCGCGCGAGCCGACCGCGATGCCCTGCACCCGCACCATCGGCCCGATCAGCGCGCGGATCGGCACCGCTGCTTCGTAGCCGGCCACGAAGCCGACCACCCCGACGAAGCCGCCGAAGGTGGTGCACGCCAGCGCCTTCTGCAGCGTCGCGCCGCCGTTCTCGATGACGATGTCGACGCCGCGGCCGTGGCCCGCCTCGCGCACCGCCACCTGCCAGTCCGGATTGTCGCGGTAGTTCACCACCGCATCGGCACCCAGCTGCTTCAGCCGGGCGAGCTTGTCCGCGCTCGAGGAAGTGGCGACCACGCTGGCCCCGGCCAGCTTCGCGAACTGCAGCGCGAACAGGGCGACGCCGCCGGTGCCCTGCACCAGCACGCTGTCGCCGGCCTTGATGCCGCCCTCGGCCAGCGTCGACCAGGCGGTGAGCGCGGCGATCGGCAGGGTCGAGGCTTCGGCGTCGCTGAGATGCGGCGGGGCGAGCACCGCGTCTTCCGCCGGCACCGCCACGTATTCCTGCAGCATGCCGGTGAGCGGCGCGCCCAGGGTACGGCGGGTGCGCTGCTCCTGCGTCGGCATGCCGTCGTGCCAGCCCTGGATGTAGTGCGGGCAGACGCGGTCGCCCACCTTGAAGCGGGTGACCTCCTCACCCAGCGCCACCACTTCGCCGCAGGCATCGGATACCGGCACATAGGGCAAGGGCAGGGTCGGCAGATACTTCTGCTCCAGGATCGCCAGGTCGCGGTAGTTGAGGCTTGCCGCCTTCACCCGCACCAGGATCTCGCCGCGCCGGGCCACCGGCACCGGCCGCTGCGCAAGCTGCAGCGCATCGATTGAAAAATCGCGCGCTTCCATGGCGCGCATGGTCTTCGCCGTCATCGTTTTCTCCCGCCGGGCATCGGACAGTTACAAGGCTAACCCACCGCCCGGTGCCCGGACCAGCCAGGCACGCTCATATCGCACCGGCGCTGCGCAGGCCATCGATCGCCGCCTTGTCGTAGCCGAGCTCGGCCAGAATCGCCTCGGTATGCTGGCCGACATCCGGTATCGCGTCCATGCGCGGGTTGAAGGTCTCGGGCACGCCGGGCGGAAGCAGCGCCTTGATCCTGCCCGCCGGACTGTCGACCTCGGCCCAGCGGTTGCGGGCGCGCAGCTGCGCATGGTCCCACAGTTCGTGCATGTCGTTCATGCGCGCATTGCCGATCTTGGCGCGGTCCAGGCGCTCGATCACCTGCTGCGCAGTCAGCCCGGCGAAAGCCTCGACGATAATATCGTAGAGCGCCTTGCGCGCGGCGGAGCGGCGCGGGCCGGAATTGAAGCGCGGGTCAGTCTTCAGCGCCGGCTGCTCCAGCACCGCATCGCAGAACACCGCCCACTCGCGCTCGTTCTGAAGGCCGAGCATCACCACCTTGCCGTCGCCCGCCGGAAACGGACCGTAGGGGTAGATGGTGGCGTGCGAGGCGCCCGCGCGCACCGGCGGCTCTGCGCCGTCGTACGCGTAGTACAGCGGAAAGCTCATCCACTCGGCCATGCTTTCCAGCATCGACACGTCGATGCGGCAGCCCTTGCCCGAGCGGCCGCGCTCGATCAGCGCGGCGAGAATATTGGTGTAGGCATACATGCCCGAGGCAATGTCCACGATCGAGCAGCCGGCCTTGGAGGGTGTTTCCGGCGTGCCGGTCACCGACAGCAGCCCCGACTCGCTCTGGATCAGCAGGTCGTAGGCCTTCTTGTCGCGGTAGGGACCGTCGGCGCCGTAGCCGGAGATGTCGCACACGATCAGCCGCGGGTAGCGGTCCTTAAGCTGCTCGTGCGAAAAGCCCATGCGCGCCGCCGCGCCCGGCGCCAGGTTCTGCACCAGCACATCGGCTTTCTCCAGTAACTGGTGCACGATCTTGCGCGCCGCCTCCTGCTTCAGGTCCAGCGTCAGGCTTTCCTTGGAGCGGTTGGTCCACACGAAGTGCGACGCCAGGCCTTTGACGCGCTCGTCATAGGCGCGCGAGGGGTCGCCCACTTCGGGGCGCTCGATCTTGATCACCCGCGCGCCGAGGTCGGCAAGCTGCCGGGTGCAGAACGGCCCGGCGATCACATGTTCCAGTGCGACAACGGTTATACCTTCCAGAGGACGCATTTTCTTCCCGAGAGTCGAAGCTTGAATGTCTGGTCCCGCGGGCGCGCGAGCAGCGACCGGCAGGAGGCCAAAGTTAGCACAACGGGCGCCGCTGTTCGCGCGGCCGCCGGCGGGCCGCGGCAGGCGGTTGCCGCCGCCGGGGCCGGGACGCCGACGCGCGGTTAGAATGCGCCCTTCGCCGCCCGCCGCGCAGCCGCATCGGGCCTGTTCAATCGCCAGGAACAACGCCATGAGCAAGTACCGCATCGCAGTGATCGCCGGCGACGGCATCGGCAAGGAAGTCATGCCTGAGGGCGTGCGCGTGCTCGACGCCGCGGCCCGCAAGTTCGGCCTTACGCTTCAGCTCGACCACTTCGACTGGAGCTGCGACAACTACGCGAAGCACGGTTACTGGATGCCGCCGGACTGGAAAGAGAAGATCGGCGGGTACGACTGCATCTTCTTCGGGGCCACCGGCTGGCCGGCGGTGGTGCCGGACCACAAGTCGCTTTGGGATTCGCTGATCAACTTCCGCCGCGACTTCGACCAGTACGTGAACCTGCGCCCGGTGCGCCTCATGCCCGGCATCGCCTGCCCGCTGGCCGGCCGCAAGCTGGGCGACATCGACTACTGGGTGGTGCGCGAAAACACCGAGGGCGAATACTCCGCCGTGGGCGGGCGCCTGTTCTCCGGCAGCGAGCGCGAAATGGCGATGCAGCAGTCGATCTTCACCCGCAAGGGCGTCGACCGCATCATGAAGTACGCCTTCGAGCTGGCCTCGAAGGGCAAGAAGAAGCATGTCACCTCGTGCACCAAGTCCAACGGCATCTCCATCACCATGCCGTACTGGGACGAGCGCTTCGCGCTGATGGCGAAGCAGTATCCCGACATCAAGGCCGACCAGTACCACGTCGACGGCCTGACGATACAACTTGTACTGAATCCGCAGCGCTTCGACGTGATCGTCGCCTCGAACCTGTTCGGCGACATCATTTCCGACCTGGGCCCCGCCACTGCCGGCACCATCGGCGTCGCGCCCTCGGGCAACATCAACCCGGAGAAGAAATTCCCGTCGCTGTTCGAGCCGGTGCACGGCTCCGCGCCCGACATCTACGGCAAGAAGATCGCCAACCCGGTCGGCCAGATCTGGTCCGGCGCGATGATGCTCGAACACCTCGGCCACGCCGACGCCGCCGCCGCCATCATCAAGGCGATCGAGCAATGCCTGCAGGACGGCCCCCGCACACCGGATGTCGGCGGCAAAGCCAAGACCGAAGACATGGGAAAGGCCATCGCGGCGGCGATCTAGGGCCCTGCCGGCCTGTGGCCGGCGCAAAGCGCTTTCAACGCAGAGGCGCAGAGGGCGCAGAGAAAGCCGGGGCAAACAAACGGCACTTGCGAACTCGTGCCGGCGCAGCAAATCCGGCGGCGGATGGATAACGCATTCGCCCCGTTGTTCGTTTTCGACGGGCAGTCATGCCCGCCCGGCCGCATGATTTCCCCGGACGATGGGGTTCGAGTCGGGCGGCTAAAGGCTCAGCTTGTCGCCGGGGCACCGACGGCGCGCACGGGCTGCCGCGCACCGCGCAGAAAGCGCCGCCCCGCCCACAGCCGAACCACCAGCGCCGAGATCATCCACGCAACCAGGATCGCGGTGCGTGTCCAAGGGTCCTTGAGCGCGGGCCAGATCGTGCTCAGCGCGAGGATTGAGAACGATGCATGGGTCGCCGCGAAATTGATGCTCATCGCCGTGAGGTGCTCGCTGAGCCACCAGCGCGTATGGTCGGCGCCGCGCACGAGGCGCCACGCCATCACGCCGGCGATCGACAGCCCGAGCACCGCGAAGGCGCTCACCATCGCCATGCGCGCCGGAATGCCCATCTTCGGCACCAGCGTGAGCAGGAACAGGCCGTAGCCACCGAGGGCCAGGCAGATCAGCTTGTACGGCCAGCCTCGATACCTCGCAAAGTTGTCACGGTGCGAAATCGAACTCCACGCCATCCATACCGAGGCAACCGAGATCAGCGACACGTAGACGTTGAAGACGGCACGCCGCGGGTCGCCGGCCAGCACACTGCCGGTGGCCAACACGAGCGTGGCAGCGAGCAAGGCAACCATGGCCAGCACATAGACGCGGCCGAAGCGACGGTGCGGCAGGCTTCCCTTGGGCGCCCACGCAGCGCCCCAGAACGAAGCCAATACGACGGTGCCGACGGCGATGTGCGCGAGTCGCGCGAATTCATGGAGGTCCATGTGAATGGCTCCTTTCGGCTTTTGGGTTTACACGCGTAAGGTTACACGTGTAAAGTAACGCATGGCATTACAGATGTAAAGTACCCAAATGCCGAAGCCGAGCAGACCCCGGCGCACCCAGGCGGCGGCCCCGCCCCTGGACACGCGCAGCCGCATCCTCGAGTTCGCCTGGGCGCGCATCGCCGCGCAAGGCAATGCGGCGATTTCGCTGGTGGACCTGGCGCGCGAGGCGGAGGTGTCACGCCAGACGCTGTACATGCTGTTCGGCAGCCGCGCAGGATTGCTGCTGGCGATGGTCGACTACCGCGATGCGCAGTCCGCCGTCGTGCTCCGGATGGCGCGTGCGAGAGAGAGAATGACGCCGCGCGAGGCCTTCGAACCCTACCTCCGCGCCTGGTTCGAGTATCTGCCGCAGGTGCTCCCCGTGGCCCGTGCGCTGGCCTCGGAAATCGACGCCGGGGACCTCGACGCCCATGCCGCGTGGGACAGCCGCATGAAGAAGCTGCGCGGCGGCTTCCTGCAGATGACACGCGCGCTTCACGATGCCGGGGCCCTGCGGGCCGGCTGGACTCCGGCCGCCGCGGCCGACTGGATGTTCAGCCTGACGCACGTCGACACCTGGCAGCACCTGGTCGTCGAGGCCCACTGGAAGCCGAAGGAAGCGATCGACCGGATCATCGCGACGCTGCGCGAGACGCTGCTGGCCGGCGGCTGACCCGAGACGGAAGACCGTGGCAAGGCGATCGCGGCGGCGATCTAGGGCCCTGCCGGCCTCAGGTTGGCCTTACTCGGCACGCGCGCCGGAGGCTTTCACGATCTTGCCGAACTCTTCGATCTGGACGCGCGTGAACTTCGCAAATTCCTCCGGTGAGCTGGACTTGGGCACCAGACCTCGGCTCAGCATGCTTTCCCTGACGTCCGGGAGATTCACGATGCGGCCGATCTCGTTGGACAGTTGGTGGAGGATGGCCGCAGGTGTCCTGGCCGGAGCCCAGACCCCAACTGACCCCTCGAACTGGAAACCCGCCAGCCCGGCTTCGGAGACTGTCGGCACATTTGGCAGCACGGTCGAGCGTTGCGCCGTAGTAACCGCCAGCGCCAATAGCTTCCCGTCCTTGATGAGCGGCAGCGCCGGCTCTATGGGAGACATCAGAAACTGTATACGCCCGCCAATCGTGTCGACGAGTGCTTCCGGGGTGCCCTTGTAGGGGACATGCACGACGTTGATGCCAGCGGCAAACCTGAATTTTTCTCCGCACAGGTGAGTGCCGCTTCCGATGCCGGCCGACCCAAAGAAGAGCGGTTGCGGACTGCGTTTTGCGAGCGCGATGAACTCGTTTGCCGACTTCACTTTGAGCGAAGGTGCGACCACCAGCACAAGCGGCACGATTGCCATTTGTGAGACCGGGGCAAAGTCCGCAACGGTGTCGTACGGGAGCTTGGAATACAGCGTCGCGCTTACGGCGAAGGCAGCGCTGTGAACCAGGAGCGTATAGCCGTCCGGCCGGGCGCCGGCGACCGCCCTGGCGGCTACGATGCCGCCGCCGCCAGGACGATTGACCACCACCACTGGTCGGCCCCAATGTGCGGACATCTTCCTGCCGACCGCGCGCGCCACGATATCGGTCTGACTTCCTGCGGAGAAAGGTACGACCAGCTGTATCGTCCTGGTCGGAAACCTGTCCTGGGCCGTTGTCGTGAACGGCAGCGCCAACGCCAGGGCAAGGCCGGTCGCAACGAGGCTCCTTTGTGCCTTCATTCCGCCCTCCTCTCCGCCTTCCGGTCCGTGAGCCGAAGGCGCTTAGCGCAACATCGGCTTGCTTATTAGAAGCCGATATGATGCCGAAGTCGATGCTGTGATTCTTGCCGTTGTCACTCGACCGCGGGGGTCATGATCGGCGCCGCTTCGGCAAGCCGGCGGTTGCGCCTTGCCTCGTTCACCAGCGGCGGACAGACGGTTGCATCGTTGTGAATGACCTGGCAGTCGAGGCAGTAGAAGCATTCGTCCATGTTGATCGCGCCGCTCGGCTCGATGGCCTGTATCGGGCAGCGCTTCGCGCACAGCTGGCAGGGGCTGCCGCATTCCGGGCGGCGCTTGAGCGGCGTGAACCTGCGCAGGCGCAGCTTGCCACCGATCGCCATCGCCGCACCCAGCGGGCAGAGAAACCGGCAAAACGCGCGTTCGACCAGCAAGCCTGCGGCGAGAATCACCAGCGCGTACACCACGAAAGGCCAGGCCCGGTCCATTCTCAGCGAGATGACGGTCTTGAACGGCTCGATCTCGGCCGCCACCGCCATGGTCTGCAGTCCGTAGAGGGCGGCGACACCCAGCACCGCGAGCGACACGTACTTCAGGGGCCACAACAAGCGATGCGCCCGGTACGACGGCGACCACTGGGGAACTGCGACGACGCGGGCGAGCTTGGACAGTAGTTCCTGCAGGGCGCCGAACGGGCACAGCCAGCCGCAGAACACGCCGCGACCCCAGACGATAAAGCTCACGACCACGAACGCCAGCAGCACGCACAGCAACGGGTCGGCGAGGAACACGGCCAGGCCGTTGCCATCGACAAATCCTTGCAGCCACGCAAACAGGTTGACGATGCTGAGCTGGGCCCCCGCGATCCAGCCGATCCACACCAGCGTGAAGAGCAGAAAACCAATCCGCAACGCCTGATAGAGACGCGCATGGCGCGTCAGCCTGTGCATCGCGGTGAGCAGCGCCGCGAGCGCCAGCAGGGCGATGCCGAGCACGACGATATTGTCCGCCTGCGCACGCCAGCTTTCCCGCCAGGGGGCCTCGAGCGGCGCCTGGGCCGTCGGCTCGGCCGGCGGCAGGATGAACCGCGAAGGCAGGGTGTAGCCGAGATTGAATTCCCGCGCGCCGGCACCGGCGCCGTCGCCCACAGTTGCCACCAGCTGCCACGGTGCGAGCACGTCTATGCCGCTCCCGGCCGGCACCCGGAAAAGACCGACCTCGTCGAACTTAGGCGCCCCTGCCGCCGAGACGAACGGCAGATACCGGTAGTGATCCAGCTTTCGCTCCAGCACGAACGTGCGCGCGCCCTGCTCGATGCGGACCCGGTCGAACGTGCCGGTATCGAACACCCGGGTACCGACGAAGGACCACGGGCCCTTCCCCATCACCAGCACGATCAGGTCCTGCGGGCTGTAGGGCGCCACGTACGCGCCATAGCGCATGGCGCCGAGAAGATTGCGACCGATCGAGGCGGGATTGAGCACGGCCGCATAAAGCTCGACCGAGGCATCCGGGCTGCCTGCGCCCGCCTTGCCGGCACCGTCAATGCGGATTCGCTCGACCGCACCCGCCGCGACAAGCTGCGACCAGGTCAGGGGTTCGAAGCTCGCGATATCCACCATGGCGGACGCCGCGGCGCCGACTTCGAGTCCACGCGAGCGGGCCACCAGGCGGGCGCTCTGAACGATGGCGTGATGAAACGCCCGCGCGCTCACGGTGGCAGAACTGATGCCGTCGACAGCGCCCGGCGTATCCTCGCTGGAGAACGATATCGGGCCGCCGAGGTCGAGGCCGGCGTACTGTCGCATGAAGCGCTCGAACTGCGCGCTCAGCGAGCTGTAGTCGATGATCGGCTCGGCATGTTCGACGAGGACGACGCCAACGATCTTCCCGTTCAGGTCCAGCCCGACCACGAAGTCGAACGGCGCACCGGAAAAGCCGACGACATCGGTCAGATCATCGGTGGAGAACAGAAAGCCGATCGGGCGCCCGGCGCCGTAAACCGGAATCGCCGGCGGCTCTCCAGACAGCGGGCCGGTGTAGGCCGCCTCCGGAAACAGGCGAGCGATCGTGTCTTTCTTCAACCAGTCGGGCTGGTCCTGCGCACCTGCATTTTCGGGCAGACCGAAGAGCGCCAGACAGATCAGCAAGCCGAGCACCCAGAGGGCACCCGCGGGGAAAAGCCTCGCCGGCACTTTCGGCTCGCGGGACCAAGGTGCGGCTCGCGCCGGTCCCGTCGCGGAAGAGACTGCGCGCGGGGTGAGACTCACCGGACGCACGGCCTGCACGTGCCCCGGCGCATCGTGTCGGTCAGACGACAACGCCATGCTAGCCCGCGAGGTGCGCACGGAGCGCGTCGGTGACACGGACATCGAATGCAGGGCCGGAAGCCGTCACCAGCAACGCCGCGAGGCCGTTCGCCTGCGCCAGCGAGTAGCCTCGCTCCGGTCCGAGGACCAGCAGCCCCGTTGCCCACCCGTCGGCTGCCATGGCCGTGTCGGCAACCACGCTCACCGCCATCGGCGGATGCTCGACGGGCCGCCCCGTCGCGGGATCGATCGTGTGCGAGTAGTGCCGCCCGTCCTGCTCGAAGAAATCCCGGGTGGTGCCGGAGGTGGCAATCGCACGGTTCCCGAGGATGACGATCTCTCCCAGCACGCGCCGCCCCTCTACCGGGCGCTCGATGGCGACCCGCCAGGGTCTTCCCGAAGCCGTAGCGCCCCGGGCCCGGAACTCGCCACCGATCTACACCAGGTAATCGCCAAACCCCTGGCGCTCCAGGATCATGGCCACGCGATCGACACCGTACCCCTTGGCAATCGCGCTCAAGTCGACCTGGGTGCGAGGTTGCGCCTTTCGAATCGCACCGGCGGATGGATCGGTTTGCACGTGCCGGTAGCCAACGCTTTCGCGAACCCGCGCGATGGCTGCGTCATCCGGAATCCGTCGGGTGCCGTAATGCGGACCGAACCCCCAGAGATCGACCAGCGGCCCGACCGTAACATCGAACGCACCCTGGGTCGCATCGCTGATGCGCGAGGCGCTGTCGAGCACTTCGAGCAGGCCGCGCGACGCAGGCGTCCAGCCGGGATCCTGCCGGTGATTGAACTGCGACAGCTCCGACCGTACGTCGTAGGTAGACATTGCCCGATTGATCGCGGCCAGCTCGGCCTCGATCAGCTGCGCGAGCCGCGCCCGCATGGCCTCGTCGATCGGCGCGGCCAACTCCACGGCGTAAGTCGTGCCCATTGTGAGACCGCGGATCGTCGCGTGAGCCGGGCGAGCGCATGCCGCGACAGAGCCCGCTGCCAGCAACGTGATGAACGTGCGACGCCTCATCCCCCCATCCCCAGGCCCGTCGCTTCCAAGACCATTTATGCGCCGTGAGCCTACGGCGTCAGCCAGTCTCCAGTAACTGGACCGTTCGTCGTATTTCAGGCCCCGGGCAGTATAAGCGGGATTCCTTTGGCATGAGCAAGCCAGCCCCCGACGAAGAATCCGTGCGCTGCCAAACGGAATCGTTCGGAGGGCAATGAATCAATCAGCGATATTTATCGCTGAGGATATGCAGCCGTGCCGACCTGCCCGCGAGAAGTCCACCCCTGGAGGCCGCATTCTTGCCCCAAGCGCATCACCGGAGCAGTATTGGGCGATGGTTCTTGTACAGCTCTGTTATCTGCCTCACTTGCGCGATGCCTGAACGTCACCTCTCCAAGGCCGACGCCCGGCTCCTCTATTCCATTGCCTACGCCCAGCGGCATTACGGGAACCGCTCGCTCGAAGGCATCTTCGCAGCGGAAGACGGGATGAACCGAAGCGCTCCAACCGGCGAAGAACTCCGCATCGGCCTCTCTGCGCTCGCTGGAGCCGGACTGGTGTCCTGTAATGACGCCACCTTCTCCCTTACCCCCGAAGGCGAGCGACTGAAGGGAGAAGCCGACGCGCGAGGCGGCACCATCTTCGACCGGATAGACCGCCTGGCGTCTTTGCTGCACAGCCACTTCGGCGCGGTTGAGGGAGCACCGGTCGAATTAAGCGACGCGGCGATTCGCCAAAGCTACGACGCCTACTACTCTCGGTCGTCGTAGCTCAGGGCATAGGACTCTGTCTACTGCTTCTTACAGAGTTCCACACTGCCCCCTTCCTTCGCCCCCCCTTGTTCCCTATTGCTCAGACCAGCTATCCGTCGGCTGCACCCGGCCCAACATTGATTCTCATATGATCTGATCACGTTTCCCCAAGTTATGCCTGGCGCAAAGCAGCTGAACGTTCTCTTCCGAAATGGAGGTTCCACCTTTAGACCACGGCAGGTCGTGATCGAAATGCAATTCATCTGTCGCGCCACAGATCGTGCATCTTCCCCCGTCGCGTTCCCAAACTGCTAGCTTTACAGATGATGGTATTACTCGCCGACGTTGCACATTACGTTGAGGCGGCACCGCAAAATCCTCGTCTCCCTCGACGGCCACGAGCTTGAACTTAAACACGGTGCGAAAGTCATCTTTCTCCTTCCATGAATCAACTAGGTGAAAGATGCCGTTATAGGACCAGATCCCCGTCCGTATTTTTTCGTAAACGCGCACGCGCTCCGGCTGATCTACGACCTTTGGGTTGGGACAAGCAGCGCCCTTTGGGTGATCATGTCCTTCGTAAACGAGTGTGGTTCCACCGTCTTCTAATCGATCTCTATAAGGAGCGTTGGCTCTAAGCGACATTAGAATTACTGAGTGATTGCCTCCAAGTCCAAAATTCATGCCCGCCTGGAGGCTTGTACCTTCCCGTTGGCACATTTCGATGTAGAAGATAACGTTATCGCTCATCCCGGGCTCATCGCTTCCTTTCGTTAGAAAGGAAAGAATCAGATTCATGTTGCAACCGTCGATCGCGCAGCGACGACGACAGGCTCGTCCTAAGTCACTTTCTTGGCTCTTCCTCCCCGTCCTCCGTGTCCTCCGTGGTGAGAGCTGCTTTTCGCCTTCCCCGAGTCCTGTGTCCCGAGTCCCGAGCCCGACGCCCTACATCGCGTACTTCTTCACGGCCACCTCGTCCCAGCCCAGCCCGTTGCCCGGGGTGTCGGGCACGATGGCCTGGCCGTCTTTGGCCGGGAACGGCTCGGCGAGGAAAGGTTCGGCCCAGCTGCTCCATTCGAGCCAGTCGGCGGATTCGCTGACGCGCAGCAGCTGCGCGGAGATCGGCGTGTAGAGATGGCTCGAGAGCGGGAGTCCCGCCGCGCCGGCGATCGCGGCGGAGCGCATCCAGCCGGTAACGCCGCCGATGCGCATCAGGTCCGGCATGTACAGGTCCGCCGCCTTGGCCATGACCGCCTTGTGGAATTCGCGCGGGCCGTAGATGTTTTCGCCGATCTGGATCGGCGTTTTCATGTCGCGCGCGATCTGCGCGCAGCCTTCGTAGTTGTCGTACACGATCGGCTCTTCGAACCAGTACAGGCCCTGGTCGTCCAGCCCGTGCATGCGCTGCAGCGCCTCGCCCAGGGTGAGCCCCTGGTTGAAATCGCTCATCAGGGTAATGCCGTCGCCGACCGCGTCGCGCACGATGCGGATCGCCTCGATGTCCTCTTTCAGCGTCGGGCGGCCGAGGCGCATCTTGATCGCCTTGAAGTTGCCTTCCTTCACCAGCGACTTGGCTTCGGCGGCGATCTTGTCCTTGGGAATAAGCCACAGGCCGTTGGTGTTGTAGGCGCGGATCGGGCCGGGGCTGCCGCCGAGCAGGGTGACGAGCGGAAGTCCCGCCGCGCGCGCCAGCGCATCCCAGATCGCCATGTCGAGGCCTGACAGCGCGATGAGCGTCATGCCCTCGCGGCCGTTCAGGTGCAGCGTCTTCATCGCGCCGCCGTACACATCAAGCGGCGCGATCGGCTTGCCAGTGAATTCCTCGGCGATGTTCTCGATCACCTGGACGATCGGCTTCACCGCCTTGTGCACGTAAGGCTCGAGATAGCTGTGGCCGACCACGCCTTCGCGGGTGCGCACGTCGATCAGCACGAATGGCCATTTCGGATAAACGCCGACCTTCGACACGATCGGCCGGCGCAACGGCACCGACAGCGCCCGCACCTGAATGCTTTCCAGGGTGAGCTTGATTGCAGCCTGTTTGGTTTTCATTTTTCCACTCCTCCTTGGCACGGATCCGAAGATACCCGAGTCCGCCCGAATGGTGTCGGCACACGGCGGAAACCGTGGTGTTGGTCCCATTTCCCTGCTCAGGCTGCTTTTTAACGGTCGCGGCTAAGTCACTGTCGATGTTTCATATTCTGAAAACTTCGATGCAAATTCCACCATTTGATATTGCATTCTGAATTCAGAATGCTAAGCTGCGCGCCGTTACCGACCCTGAACAGGAGTCCGAACGATGCGACCGCTGCCCCCGAATCCGACCCGGCCCGACACGGCGATAACGCTGGAATTTAGTTCCGGCAAGTTCGCCGGGGACGCGTGCCCGCGGCAGGGGGAACGAACCAGGTCGCTGAACGTATCGCGCCAGCCGGTTCGGCAGGCGCTGCCGGTGAAGAGCTTCGGCATCCCGGGCGATGCAGCCCACGCCTGATTTCCCCACGACGCACCACACGTTACGGCTAACGGAGAGAACCATGGACCAAGAGCAACCCAAGCGCTGCGCAGCATCGGTATGCGGCTGCAGCGGCCAGACATCCCAATCGCAACCGTCATCGGCATCGAGGCGGCGCATCTTTCGGCTGGTCGCCGGCATCGCTGCCGGCCTGACCACCCGCCTGTCCTTCGCAAGCGACGAGGGACAGATCCTCGTCGGCGACCGGCTCGTGCTCCACACGGCCAAGGGCGACCCGGTGGCATTGCGCGCCGCGGACGTCAAACCCGGAAAGGTTGTGCTGGCGTTTCCCTTCGATCCCGCGAGCAAGAAAGTTCGCAACGATTCGCGCCTGAGCAAGGTTCTGCTGGTTAGGGTGGACGAGTCCAAGTTCGACGAAGCCACGAAGAAACGCGCCGCCGGCGGCGTGCTGGCGTTTTCCGCCGTGTGCCCCCATGCCGGCTGCGACCGGAACGCCTGGATGACGCAGACGAGCACCCGGCTCTGCTACTGCCAGTCCACGCAGTTCGATCCCTACAACTCCGGAAAGGTGACGGACGGGCCGGCGCCGCGCAGCCTGCCCTGGCTGCCGATCAAGCTGGAGGGCGAAGAGCTGGTGGTCGCTGGACAACTGAGCGCCCCCGCGGGCGCTCCCACATGAGTTTTGGACGACGCGTCAGAACGGTCGTCTCATTGGGCAGCACCTGAAACCGCAACATGATCGGAGGAAACGTGAGAAACAGCAGAAAGAACCTGATCGGGGCGTTGTTGATAGCCCCCATCATGGCCATGGCAACCGCGCATGGCATGGAATACGCGCCAGTCACCGACGCCAGGCTGAAGAATCCCGAACCGGCTAACTGGCTGCAATATCGCGGCAACTATGCCGGCTGGGGCTACAGTCCGCTGAAGCAGATCAACGCGAAGAACGCAAAGAACCTGACCGTGGCCTGGTCGTTCGCCACCGGGCAAGCGGAGGGCCATCAGTCGCCGCCGATCGTCAACAACGGCTACATGTTCATCACCACGCCGGGCAGCCAGGTGATCGCCCTCAACGCCAAGACCGGCGAAGAAATCTGGCGCTTCAAGAAAGAGCTGCCGAAGGATCTGCTGCAGCTGCACCCGACCAACCGCGGCGTGGCGCTGTATGGCGACAAGGTGTACTACACCACGCTGGATACGTTTTTGGTCGCCCTCGACGCCAAGACCGGCAAGCAGGTGTGGGAGTCGAAGATCGAGGAGTGGAAGCACGGGTACTACACCACGGTGGCGCCGCTCGCGGTGAAGGGCAAGATCCTCGTTGGCATTTCCGGCGGCGAAATGGGCGTTCGCGGGTTCGTCAAGGCGTTTGACGCCGAGAGCGGCAAGGAAGCGTGGGTATTCCACACCGTTCCCGCCCCCGGAGAACCGGGCGGCGACACCTGGCCCGGCGAAACCTACAAGACCGGCGGCGGTGCCACCTGGGTAACCGGTACCTACGACCCGGAAACCAACCTGACCTTCTGGGGCACCGGCAACCCCGGGCCGTGGCCGACCGAAGGCCGCAAGGGCGACAATCTCTACACGACGTCGGTGGTGGCGCTCGACGCGGACACCGGCAAACTCAAGGGCTACCACCAGTACCACTGGCACGACGCCTGGGACTGGGATGAAGTGTCCCCGCCGGTGCTCATCGACACGGAGATTGGCGGCAAGAAGGTCAAGACCGCCGTGCACGCCGGCCGCAACGGCTACCTCTGGGTGCTCGAGCGCACGAAGGACAAGATGAACTTCGTTGCTGCGCACAAGTACATCGAGCAGGACGTGTTCACCAGCATCGACCCGAAGACCGGTCGGCCGTCCTACGATCCCGCGCGCACCCCGGGCAAGGTGGCGACCACCTTCTGCCCGTCGCTGTGGGGCGGCAAGGACTGGCTGCCGGAAGCCTACAACCCGGACACCGGCCTGTTCTACATCCCGGCCACCAACAACCTGTGCGCCGAACTGCCCGAGCCCGAAGAAGGTCTCGAATACCATCCGGGCGGACTGTACATCGGCTATCCGATTCCCGACGTGCTGGGCAGCCTGCGTCTGGGCAAGAACGCGCACAAGAGCATCGGCGAAGTGCAGGCCTGGAACCTCAAAACCGGCAAGCAGGTCTGGACGCACCATTACAAGGGCATCAACTGGGGTCCGCTGCTGACCACCGGCGGTAATCTGGTATTCGGCGGCGGCACGACCGATCGCAAGTTCCGCGCGTTCAACGCCACCACCGGCGAAGTGGTATGGGAATACCCCACGCCGTCGGGTGTTACCGGCATCCCGACCGCGTACGAGATCGATGGCGTCCAGTACGTGGCGGTGCAATCGGGCTGGGGTGTCGATGCGCAGCGCATGCAAGCTGGCATCGATGCTGCAACCAACACCAAGGCGAACGTCCCGCAAGGGGGCACGCTCATGGTGTTCAAGCTCGGCAAGAAGTAATCGACGGGCGGCAAGACGCAGGATCGTCTGTTGATTCAAAGACGCGGGCTCGGCAACACAGGGTCCGCGTCTTTTCTTGTTTCTGGACGGTATTCGATGTGAGGTCGGTTCCGGGGAATGCGCGCTGTGCGCCGAAGGCGAGCACCGCGCCGATGACTGTGAATGCCCGGACCCCGCTCGTTGAACCGAAAAGAGTGGCGGCGTCCAGCAGTGTGCCGAACAGCAATGGCCAGCCAGGCCCTTGCCGATACGCACGTCAGAAGAGATGGCAGGTCGCCCGGAACCAGCGCCGACCATGGACAGCGTTGGGCGCCACGGCGACACTGATGGTGCCCGAAACTCACTGCAAGAGGTTAGGCTAAGGGCACGACCTTTACATTGCTTCTTTCGAATATCCAGTTCAACTCATTGTTTCATTGTCATATTCTGAAACCTTCGTTCTACATTCCACAATCCGGTATTGTATTCTGAATTCAGAATGCTAAACTGTTTGCCGGAACAACCCTGAACGGGAGTCCGAAAAATATGCGACCTCTGCCCCCACAACCGTCCCTGGTGGACCAAGTCTACGAAGCGATTTTGTCCGATGTTTCCGCCGGCAAGTTCGCCGATGACGCGCGCCTTCGGCAGGAAGAACTGGCCGAGTCTCTGGGCGTATCGCGCCAGCCGGTGCAGCAGGCGCTGCTGCTGCTGAAGAGCCACGGCATCCTGCGCGATGCGCCCGGGCGCGGGCTGATGGTCGCGCCGCTGGAGGCGGAGTTCGTGCGCAATCTCTATGAAGTGCGCGGCGCGCTCGACGGCGTCGCCAGCGCCAAGGCCGCCGAGCGTGGCGCCGCGACGGCGCGCAAGGAAGGCCCGGCCTACATCAAGCGCGGTCGCGAGGCAGTCGTGAGTCGCTCGATCCCGAAGATGATCGCAGCCGATATGGACTTTCACTTCTTTCTGTACGGTCTGGCCCGCAACCCGCTGGTCGCCGAGACCAGCGCGCCGCACTGGAGCTATCTGCGCCGGGTGATGGGCGAGGTTCTGCTACACGGTGAAACGCCCGCGGACATCTGGGATCAGCACGAGGCGATTCTCAATGCCGTGATCGATGCCGACGCGCCGACCGCGGAGCACCTTGCGCGGGAGCACATCTCCCACGCCGCAGACACGCTGACCGAAAGGCTTGTAGAACACCCGGAAGAGACCGCTGAACCCGCAGCGCCAGCGCGCGGCCGGCGTCGACGCGCTTGAAAGCAGGCAATCAGCAGCAGCAAGAAACATCGTCGAGTCGCCGCGGCCGCCAGGCAAATGCCAGAAGGTCGCCGGCGATCGGCAACAGGATGTAGAAGTAACCGGTTTCATTACTGACGGAAAAAGAAAGCAGCAAGGCACCCAACCTCAACGACTGTGGCAAAGGGCCGGGACGCCGGTAGCACGAAAGACAGTCCGTCACTCAACGGATTGTGAGTTTGGCGCCAGGGCCGTGGAACATGGCCTTGGACTGAAGCGCGGATTTTCTGAACTTGGAGGGGGAAAACACCCATGTCGCAAATCGCAGGCGCCGCACCAATGCCTCATTCCATCGAGGCTGAGGAACTTGCTTACCGAAAGGTCACGCTGCGGCTCGTGCCCTTCCTTTTCCTGTGTTACCTGGCCGCCTACCTCGACCGGGTGAACGTCGGCTTCGCCAAGCTGCAGATGCAGGCGGACCTCGCCTTCAGCGACACCGTCTACGGGCTGGGCGCGGGCATTTTCTTCATCGGCTACGTGCTGTTCGAAGTGCCGAGCAACATGATCCTGCACAAGGTCGGCGCCAAGCTGTGGATCGCCCGCATCATGATCACCTGGGGCCTGATCTCCGGGGCGATGATGTTCGTGGAAACGCCGACGCACTTCTACATCCTGCGCTTCCTGCTCGGCGTGGCGGAAGCCGGCTTCATCCCTGGCGTGCTGCTGTACCTGACCTACTGGTATCCGGCGGCGCGCCGCGGACGCATCGTCGCGATGTTCCTGGCCGGTATTCCGGTCTCCAGCATCTTCGGCGGCCCGCTGTCGGGCTGGATTCTCAACGCCTTTTCCGATGTCGGCGGCCTGCGCGGCTGGCAGTGGCTTTTCGTGATCGAGGCGATGCCGTCGGTGATCCTGGGCATTCTGACCATTTTCCTGCTCGACGACCGGGTGCGCGATGCGAAATGGCTCACCGAGGAAGAGAAAAACATCATCAGCCGCCGTATCGCGGAGGAGACGCAGGACAAGGGAGGCGGCCATGCCGGTTTCGGCGACGCTTTCAAGAGCGGGCGCGTCTGGCTGCTGAGCGTTGCCTATTTCTTCTTCGCGAGCGCGGTGTACGTCACCAGCTTCTGGCTGCCGACGCTGATCAAGGCGCGCGGCGTCGACGATCCTCTGCACATCGGTTTCCTCGTCGCCATTCCGTACACCATCGCGATGATCGCGATGATCTGGACCAACGTGCATGCCGACCGCACCCGCGAGCGGCGCTGGCATGCGACGCTGCCGTGCTTCCTCACCGGCATCGGGCTGATCCTGAGCGCGCTGCCGGGGCAGAGCCTGTTGTTCGGCATGCTCGCGCTGACGCTCGCCACCGCCGGGGCCTGCACCGGGCTGGCCGCCTTCTGGAGCCTGCCGGCGGCGTTCCTGGCTGGCGCGGCCGCGGCAACCGGCATCGCGCTGATCAATTCACTGGGCAACCTCGCGGGGTTCGTCAGCACGGCGCTGGTCGGCTGGATCAGCGATCTCGCCGGCAGCGCGCTGCCGAGCCTGTACCTGTTCGGCGCCTTCATGTTCGTCGGCGGCGCGATGGTGCTGACGATTCCGGCAAAGCTCGTCAATAAGTAACTTTCAACCCATTACGCGCACACACCATGGACGCTTCTAATCTCGGAACCCTGTACAAATCCCTGCAGCGCGCCGCCGCGCGGTTCGGCGACCGGGCAGCCTACGCGGTGCCGCCAATGGCGGGCCGCGCCTACCACCCCGAAGGCTGGGAGGTCACCTGGGCCCAGACCCTGGCCGCGGTGGAAGAAAAGAAACGCATCTACGCGGCCGCCGGCTACGGCTACGGCCACCGCGTCGCCATGCTGTTCGACCAGCGGCCGGAGTTCTTCTTTCATTACTATGCGCTGAACGCGCTGGGCGCGAGCGTGGTGCCGATCAATCCCGACTACCGCGCCGACGAGATCCGCTATGGCGTCGAGTTCGCGGAGGCGAGCCTGGCAATCTCGATCGACAGCCGGCTCGCCGAGATGGAGTCGGTCGCGAAGGAGATCGGCGGCGGGCTGCCGGTGGTGTCCCTCGAGCGCTTTCCCGACCGCCTGCCTGCGCCGCCGCGGCCGGCCAAGGCCGGCACGCCCGGCCCGGATACCGAGGCCGCGCTGCTCTACACCTCCGGCACCACCGGGCGGCCGAAGGGCTGCGTGCTCACCAACGAGTATTTCCACAGCTTCGGCAGCTGCTACCTGCAACTCGGCGGGCGGCTCGCGTTCCGCGAAGGCGAAACGCGGCTGTTGAACCCGCTGCCGCTGCACCATGCGAACGCCTTGTCGGTGTCTGCGCCGGCGCTGCTGCTGTGCGGCGGCTGCCTGATCTTCCCCGATCGCTTTCACGCCAGCACCTGGTGGAAAGACCTGATTGCCACCCGCGCGAACGCGGTGCAGTTCCAGGGCATCATCCCCAACATCCTGCTGAAGCTGCCGCCTTGCCCGGAAGAGCGCCAGCACGGCATCGAGTTCTCGCTGTGTGCGGGCGTCGAGCCTAGCCAGCATGAAGTGTTCGAGCAGCGCTTCGGCTTCCCGGTCGTGGAAATGTGGGCGATGACCGAGACCGGGCGGCTGATCAGCGACAGCATCGAGCCGCGCGCGATCCATACCCGCGCCTTCGGCCGGGGCAACCCCTGGGTCGAGATTCGGGTGGTCGACGAGCAGGGCCGCGATGTGCCGGCGAACCAGCCCGGCGAGATGATCATCCGCCACAGCGCGCAGACGCCGCGCAAGGGTTTCTTCTCCGGCTACCTGAAGGATCCGGCGGCCCCCGAGGAAGCCTGGCGCGGGGGCTGGTTCCACACCGGCGACGCGGTGATGCGGGACGAAAGCGGCATGCACTACTTCGTCGACCGCAAGAAGAACATCATCCGCCGCTCCGGCGAGAACATCGCGGCCGCGGAAATCGAGGCCTGCCTCAATTCGCACGACAAGGTGAAGCAGGTCGCGGTGATCGCCGCGCCCGACGAAGTGCGCGAAGAAGAGGTGATGGCCTGCGTCATCGCCAAGTCCCCGGACGATGGCGCCGGCGAGGACGCGCGCAACGCGCTGGCGCAGTCGCTGTTCGACTGGTGCTACGAGCGCATGGCCTACTTCAAGGCGCCGGGGTGGGTCCTGTTCGTCGACAAGCTGCCCACCGGCACCTCGGCAAAGCTGCAGAAAATCGCCATCTTCCCCGCCGGCACCGACCCGCGCCAGCAGCCCGGCGCGATCGACCTGCGCGCGCAGAAGAAGCAGAAAAAGAAAAGCGCTTCCCACTGATCAAACAAGGATAACCCGATGCTGCCTCCTCCGCTGACTCCCGACTGCGCCGCCGGCGTGATCGCGCGCTTTCTCAAGGCGCGCGGCGTCGACCGCATTTTCGCCCTGTGCGGCGGCCACATCATGCCGATGTGGATGCGTGCCGACGCCGAAGGCATCCAGATCGTGGACGTGCGCGACGAACGCGCCGCCGTCTACATGGCCCACGCGCACAGCGAGATCACCGGCAAGCTGGGCGTGGCGCTGGTCACGGCCGGCCCCGGCATGACCAACGCAATGACCGGCATCGCCAACGCGCACGTCTCTCGCGCCCCGGTGCTGGTGCTGTCCGGCGGGCCGCCGCGCCCGCAGGAAAACCGCGGCGGCCTGCAGGACCTGCCGCACACCGACATGGCACGCCCGATCACCCGCTATGCGCGCACGGTGCGCGAACCGGCGCTGGTGCTGCAGGAGCTGGACGAGGCGGTGTCGCGCGCGTTCGGCCAAGGCGGCGAGCCGGGCCCGGTGTATCTCGACTTTCCCGCCGACACGCAGCGCGCCGAAGTTCCCAAGCCGGTGCAGCTCGAAGAGCATTTCCGCCCGAAGCCGAAGCCGGTGCTGCTGCCTCACGACGAGGACGTGACGGCTGCAGTCGAATTGCTGTGGTCGGCGAAGCGCCCGCTGGTGATCAGCGGCCGCGGCGCTCGAAGCGCCGGGGCCGAACTGCGCGCGTTTCTCGACGCGCTTGGCGCGCCCTACCTCGACACCGGCGAAAGCAAGGGCCTGATCCAGGACGACCATCCAAGCGTGGTTGCGGCGATGCGCGGCGCAGTGATGGGGCAGGCCGACGTGGTGGTAACGGTCGGGCGGCGGCTGGATTTCCAGCTTGCCTATGGCTCGCCCGCGGTGTTCGCCGACGCGAAGTTCCTGCGCATCGGCGATGCGCCCTCGGAGATCCGCGACAACCGGCGCGGCGCAGTGGAACTGTTCGCGCAGCCGGCGGCGGCGCTCGCCGCCATCGTGCGCAAGGCCGGCGGCCGCAAGCCTTCGGTGGACCGCGCCTGGGCTGACGGACTTCGCGCGAAGCACCAGGAACGCGCGGAGAAGCTCAAGGCCTCGATGGCGGCCGCCGCCTCAGACAGCGCAGGACGGATTCACCCCACCCGGCTGCTGGCCGGGCTGCAGGAGCAGCTCAAGCCGGAGGCGGTGGTGAGCGCGGACGGCGGCGATTTGCTGAGTTTGGCGCGGGGGGGTCTGTCGTCATCCGGCTATCTCGACCCGGGCTCGCTCGGCTGCATCGGCATCGGCACGCCGTTCGGCGTGGCGGCGAGCCTGGCTCTGCCCAGCCGGCAGGTGGTGGTGGCCACCGGCGACGGCTCATTCGGCTTCAACGCGATGGAGATCGACACCGCGGTGCGGCACAAGGCGCCGCTGCTGATCATCGTTGCCAACAATGGCGCCTGGCAGATCGAGGTGCACGACCAGACCGACAACCACGGCAAGGTGGTAGGCACTCGGCTGCAGGTCTCCGATTACGCGCAGATGGCGCGCGCCTTCGGCATGCACGCCGAGCGGGTAGAAAGAGCCGACGACCTGAAGGGCGCGATCTCGCGGGCGCTCGCCAACCGGCCGGCGCTGCTTGATGTGGTGGTCTCGCCCGAGGCGCGCTCGTCCGACGGCAAGACCGGGCTGGCCTGGGTGCCGGACCTGCAGGCGCTCGCCGCCTGGGACGATGCGGAACGGCAGTGGCGCAACGCGGTTCAGCACCGATAAGGAAACAATGGGACGCCAGCCGCCCCCGGGCAGCAGGCGCACCGCAGGAATATAAAGACCTATGAAGCTCACACTTGAAGGCTATACCGCGCTGGTCACCGGCGCCAACGGCGGCCTCGGCAGCCATTTCGCGCTTACCCTGGCCAAGGCCGGGGCGAAAGTGGCGGTCGCCGCACGCCGGATCGATTCGCTGCGCGAGGTCGAGGCGCTGATCCGCGCCGCGGGCGGAACCGCCCATGCCGTCGCGCTCGACGTGTCCCGGCGCGACAGCGTGGTGCAGGCGTTCGAAGCGGCCGAGCACGCGCTCGGGCCGGTCACCGTCGTCGTCAACAACGCCGGCATCGCGATCACCAAGCCGCTGCTGGAGCACACCGACGAGGATTGGGACAGCGTCGTCGGCGTCAACCTCACCGGCGCCTGGCGCGTCGCGCAGGAGGCCGCGCGCCACATGGTCAAGCACCAGCGCGGCGGCAGCATCGTCAACATCGCCTCCATCCTTGGTCTGCGGGTGTCGGCGCAGGTGCCGAGCTACGCCGCCTCGAAAGCGGCCTTGATCCAGCTCACCAAGGCGATGGCGCTGGAACTCGCGCGCCACAAGATTCGCGTCAACGCGCTCGCGCCCGGCTACATCGAAACGTCGATCAACCGCGAGTTCTTCGCCAGCGACGCCGGCCAGGCGCTGGTGAAACGCATTCCCCAGCGACGCATCGGCAATGCCGAGGAACTCGACGCCGGATTGCTGTTGTTCGCTTCGGATGCGGGCTCTTACGCCACCGGCGCGGTGCTCGCCCTCGACGGCGGTCATCTGGTGAACACGCTATGAACGAATTCGATCCCAACCGCGGCTCCCAGGCCGCATACGACTTCTGGCTCGGGCTGATCCCGCAGTTTCTCGGCCAGTTCGGCGGGCATCCGGCAGCGGCGCCGGGCGCGGAGACCGAGACGCCGGCCGGGCTGCCGTTTCCGCTCGATCAGATTGCGAAGGCCGCAGGCATGACGCAGCAGTCGCTGCAGTCCATGGCGTTGTGGCTGGGCCCGGTCCTGCAGGCCGGCGGCACCTCCAATCTTCTGGCGCAGTGGGCATCGGCAGCGCCGCTGTTCTCGTTCGGCAAGCCTGAAGAAGCGACGCCGATGGCTGCAATGATGCAGTCGATGATGGCGCCGTGGACGGCGCTGATGTCGAACGCTGCAGGCGCGATGATGCAGCCCTCACAGGGCGCGGGCGCTTCGCCGCTGGCCGCCTGGCAGGCGCTCGGCCAGAACTGGAGCGGCATGGCAAAGCAGATGACCGCTGCCAGCGCCGCGCCGTTCGAAACCGCGTTCGACCGAACCTACGGCGCGCTCAGCGACGCGCTCGGGCTGGCGCCCGCGCGCAAGCTGGGCACGGCCTGGCGCGACGTGGTGGCGACCGCCCTCGCGCAGCAGGAAGCGCGCAACCAGTATGCGCTGCTGGTGCAGGGCGCGTTTGCCCAGGGCTTGGAACGTCTGACCGGGGTGCTGGCCGACAAGGCGGCCGCAGGCGAGCGGGTTGACAGCGTGCTCGCGCTGATCCGGCTGTGGACGGTGAACACCGAGCAGGCCGTGCACGAGACGCTGCAGTCGGAAGCCGGCCTGGCGGCGACGGCCGCGCTGATCCGCACCGATCTGGCCTATCGAAAGAAGATGCAGCAGGTCGCCGCCGTCCTGGCGGAGCAGTTCCAGATGGCGACCCGGCAAGAGGTCGACGAAGCCTATCGGGAAATTCAGGCGCTCAAGCGCGAGCTGCGCGCGTCGCGATCGAGCGACGCCGGCAGCGCGCCGGCGCGGGCGGGGCACAGCCGCCGACCGCGCAAAGCCCCTGGCACGCGCAGCAAGGGAGCCGATCAATGAGTAACGCGCGCAGCCTGCGCGGCGAGTCCGTCTGCGATCGCGATCACCGGTTCAGCGCGATCGCCCAATCCCGTGGAGTGCCCGAATGAGCACGCCGAAAGACCGCGCCAAGCTCGCCGCCGACGCGGCCGCCGCGCTCGCCATCACCGCCGAATCAGCGGCCCGAGAACTCAACGAAGCGCGCGACAAGCTGGCCCGCGGGATCGAGAAGCTGACGAAGCTCTCGGAGGACACGCTGGCAATCGCGACCGTTCCGCGCGACGAGATATGGCAGCAGGACATGGTGCGCCTATACCGTGCCAGGCCGATGGTGGACAAGCCCCACGGGGTGCCGATCCTGATCGCCTACGCGCTGGTCGGGCGCTTCCAGATGATCGATCTCGAGGCCGACCGTTCGCTGGTGCGCAAGCTGCTTGCCAGCGGCTTCGATGTGTACTTCATCGACTGGGGATTGCCGGGCCGGGCGCAGCGCTGCTTGTCGATCGACGACTACGTCTCGGGCTACCTGGACCAGTGCGTCGACGTAGTGCGCGAGCGATCGGGCGCGGCGCAGGTCAACCTGCTGGGCATCTGCCAGGGCGGCGTGTTCTCCACCTGCTACAGCGCGCTGTTTCCGCACAAGTTGCGCTGCCTCGCGCTGACCGTCCCGCCGCTCGATCTTCATGGCGCCCTCAAGGACCCCCAGTCCGCCCCGGGGTACGTGAATCACTGGGCGCGCGCGCTGACTGCGCAGGACATCGACGACTTCGTCGACGCCTACGGCGCGGCGCCCGGCAGCCTGGTGGGCTTCGCCTTCCTGATGATGAGCCCGGTCGGCAACCTCACCAAGTACACCGTCGACCTGATCGACATCCTCGACGACGACGCCAAGCTGCTCAGTTTTCTGCGCATGGAGCGCTGGATCGCCGACCGGCCCGACCATCCGGGCGAGGTGCTGCGGCAGTGGCTGAAGGATCTGTACCAGGAGAACAAGCTCATCCGCAACGAGCTCAGGCTCGGCAACCGCACCGTCGATCTGCGCAGCATTACAATGCCGGTACTCAACATTTATGCGACCGGCGACACCATCGTGCCGGTAGCGTGCTCGAAAGGCGTCGGCAACCACTTCGGAACCGACGACTACACCGAGCTGCCCGTTCCGGGTGGACACATCGGCACGTTCGTCGGCGGCAAGGCCCAGAAGATCCTGGCGCCTTCACTCGCTGAATGGTTCAAGGCACGCCCATGAACATGGTCGCCACGCCTTCAGCCGTCAGCGGGCAGGGCTGCCGCGTACGCCCAGCGACGACCCCGGCGAGGCGACGCTGCGCGGCGCATCGGAAAACCCGCGCGTTGAGCGTGGATTTCGTGGACGGCGAAGAGAACGCGCCGTAAGCTCATGCGGAGACAGCGCCGCGCCGGCGCAATGGCCAGGCGACGGCAGCGTTCACCGGGAGCACGTTCGAACAGATGATGCGTTTACTGAAGAAGGAAGACGTCGGGCCGCGGCACGAAACCTACCCCGCGCTGGGGCCGCATGGCTTCACCCAGATCGCCTACACGGAATGGGGTCCGCGAGAGTCCGAGCACACCGTCGTGTGCCTGCATGGGCTCACGCGCAACGGGCGCGATTTCGATTTTCTCGGGCGGCATCTGGCGCAGCGCGGAATTCGGGTGGTCGCGCCGGACCTGCCAGGTCGTGGGCGCAGCGAACCGCTGCCGCATGCCCATCACTACGCAACGCCGACCTACCTGTCCGCGATGGCGGGCTTGCTGTCGCGCCTGCACGTACGCGAGGTGGACTGGGTCGGCACCTCGCTCGGCGGGCATATCGGCATGGAACTCGCGGCCCGGAAGGCGCCAATCCGCCGCCTGGTGCTGAACGATTTCGGCGCGCGCTTGCAGGGCGCCGCGCTCAACCGCCTCGGCAAGTATTCGCGAATGAACCGGCGCTTCGAAACGCTCGAGGAACTGGAACACCACCTGCGCACCATCTACGCCCCCTTCGGCACGCTCACCGACGAACAGTGGCGGCACATGGCCGAGCACAGTTCGGTGCGCGATGACGAGGGCTACTACCGGCAGAACTACGACCCTGGCATCAGCCAGGACTTCATGCTGTGGCCGGCGATGCTGGACATCGTTCTGTGGAACGTATGGGAACGCGTCGACTGCGAAGTGCTGATCCTGCGCGGCGAATCGTCGGACCTGCTGCTGGAGGGCACGGTTGAAAGAATGAAGCAACGCGGACTCGCCGGCTCGAAGGGCCTGGTCGAGTCGGTGGAAATACCGGATTGCGGGCACGCGCCGTCGCTGATGGCCGTCGACCAGATGCGCCTGATCGAGGAATTCCTGACCCGGGAAGGCTCGAAATCGGCAGCGAAGCGTGCCTGAGGCCCGCCGCATCGTTACGCGGGAGGGCCGGAGTTTGGAAAGGTCGACCCAGACGGCTCGCACAGAGCCGAAGCTGAAATTTGAGGAGAAGCAGACCATGTTTTCAATAAGACGCATGACGATAGCGGGCGGCACCCTGGCCGTGAGCGCAGCCATCGCGGTGACCGCCATCGCGCCGGCCCTTTCGGCCGACAGCGGCGACGCGGACCTGCTGTCACGGGCGCAGGCGCTGTTCAAACCGCTGCCGGCGGTGGCAGAGGCGCCGGACCGGCCGGTGACGCCGGAGCGCGTCGAGCTGGGGCGGCTGCTGTTTTTCGAGACCCGCCTGGCGACCGACGGCAAGCAGAGCTGTGCCGAATGCCACCAGCCGATGTTCTACGGCACCGATGCCCTGCCGGTGTCCGTCGGCAACGGCGGGCGCATCCTGCCGCGCAACGTGCCGACGGTGTTCAACACCGCGCTGCAATTCGCGCAGCACTACGGCGGCAACCGGGTGGACGTCGAGGCGCAGGCGGAAGAAGCGCTCGCCAGCAAGCTCGCCTACGGCAACCCGGATATCGCAACCGCGGAAAAGAAACTCCGTGCTATTCCCGGCTACCGGCCGCTGTTCGAAAAAGCCTTCCCCGGCGAGGCGGAGCCGGTGAACGCCAAGAACTGGGGACTCGCGATCGGCGCCTACGAGCGCACCCTGCTCACCCCCGCGCCCTTCGACCGTTACCTGAAAGGCGATACCTCGGCGATCAGCGAAAAGGCCAAGCGCGGGCTGGACAAGTTCATCAATACCGGCTGCGCCGGCTGTCACGGCGGCGTGGTGCTCGGCGGCCAGATGTACCAGAAGTTCGGTCTCACCCAGGACTACTGGACGATGACCGGCAGCGTCGAGCAGCCGCTGCTTGGCGGCCGCGACAAGGGACGCTTCCACGACACCAAGAACGAGGCCGATGCCTGGATGTTCAAGGTGCAGCAGCTGCGCAACGTGGCGGTGACGCCGCCGTTCTTCCACGACGGTTCGGTCGCGACGCTGCCGGAGGCGGTGCGCGTCATGGCCAAGCTGCAGCTCGGCCGCGATCTCGGCGCGGAAGACATCTCCGACATCGTGGCGTTTCTCGAAACGCTGACCGGCGAAGTACCGGAAAGCTTCGCCAAGGTGCCAACGCTTCCCGTCGCCCCCTTTCCGCCGAAGCCCTGATTGCAGCATTTCCGTGCCGCAGGCCAGCAACACGCCGGCCTGCGGCCGGGGTTAGACGCCTTCAACGCAGAGGCGCAGAGGCGCAGAGGGCGCAGAGAAAATCGAAAACTGGGCGAACCGCCAAGACACCAAGATCACCAAGAATCAGGCTCCAGGCTCCAGGAAGATCCAGAGCCAGCACGAAATGTAAGCCTGAAAGTCGCTTTCGCGTCTTCTCTGTGCTCTCTGTGATCTCTGTGGTGAGAACTGCTCTTTCCGTCCGGAGTCCCGAGTCCCCTTTCATCTTCTTCTCTGCGTCCTCCGCGCCTCTGCGTTGAAGGCGTCTGAAGCCGGCCCGGGGCCGGCCTCTCGCAGCACACAGCACCCAGTCCCTGCATCAGGCCTTTCGGCCTGACCCGGATCAATTGCGGCCCCGATGATCGAGGTCAATTCCGGCGGCGGCAATGACGGTATGCTGCGGCTCGAAGTCCTGCCGCCTGGCCCGACCAGTGCCTCAAGCCGAATCGATAACGCCCGCCAACCCGCCCCCGTCCGGCACCCCGGAAGCGGTGTTCCGCGTGCGAAACGTCTCAAAGGTCTATCGCATGGGCGACGTCGAGGTGCCGGCGCTGCGCGGCGTCGACCTCGAGCTGTATGCCGGCGAGCTGGTGGTGCTGCTGGGCGCTTCGGGCAGCGGCAAGTCGACCCTGCTCAACATTCTCGGCGGGCTGGACGTACCCACTTCCGGGGAAGTCGACTATCTCGACCATGTGCTGACCAGGGCAAGCGAGGTGGAACTCACCCGCTTCCGGCGCGAGCATGTGGGCTTCGTGTTCCAGTTCTACAACCTGATTCCCAGCCTGACCGCGCTGGAGAACGTTTCGTTGGTGACCGAAATCGCCGAACACCCGATGGACCCGGGCGAGGCGCTGGCGCTGGTGGGCCTGTCCGAGCGGCTGCACCACTTTCCGGCGCAGCTTTCCGGCGGCGAGCAGCAGCGGGTGGCGATCGCTCGCGCGATCGCCAAGCGCCCGGACGTGCTGCTGTGCGACGAGCCGACCGGCGCGCTCGACTATGCCACCGGCAAAGTGGTGCTGGAGGCGCTGGCGGAGGTCAACCGCGAGCTGCGCACCACCGTCGCGGTGATTACCCATAATGCCGCCATCGCCGCGATGGCCGACCGCGTCATCCGCATGAGCAGCGGGCACATCGCCGGCATCGAGCGCAATGCGCGCCGCGCGAGCCCGTCGGAACTGTCCTGGTGAAAACGCGCAACCGCATGCTGATGCGCGACCTGTGGCATCTGCGCGGCCAGGCGCTGGCGGCGGCGCTGGTGGTGATGTGCGGCGTCGCCTCCTTCGTCGCCATGCGCAGCACCTACGACTCCTTGCGCATCGCGCAGTCGGATTACTACCGCGACTACCGGTTCGCGCACGTGTTCTCGCAGTTGAAGCGCGCGCCCGACGGCCTGGCAACGCGCATCGGCGACATTCCCGGCGTGGCGGCGGTGCGCACCCGGGTGGTGATCGGTGTCACCCTCGACGTCCCGGGACTGGCCGAGCCGGCGAGCGGTCGGCTCGTCTCCGTGCCGGAACGGCGTGCGCCGATGCTCAACGACCTCCAGGTCGAGCGCGGCCGCTACATCGCGCCCGGCCGCGCCGACGAGGTCATCGCGAGCAAGGCCTTCGCCGACGCCAATGGGCTGCGCGTGGGCGAGACCGTCGGCGCGGTGATCAACGGCCGCTGGAAACGCCTGACCATAGTCGGCATCGGCCTGTCGCCCGAGTACATCTACGAGGTCGGCGGCGGCACGCTGTTTCCCGACAACCGCCGATTCGGCGTGCTGTGGATGGGCCACGACGCGCTCGCCGCGGCCTACGACATGGAGGGTGCCTTCAACGACGTCGCGCTGAGCCTTTCCGCCGGCGCGCTCGAGGCAGACGTCATAGACCGGCTCGACCGGCTGCTGTCGCGCTACGGCGGGCTTGGCGCCTACGGGCGCGAGGAGCAGATCTCGCACCGCTTCATTTCCGACGAAATCGCGCAGAACCGCATCACCTCGACCTGGGTGCCGGCCATCTTCCTGGGCGTCGCCGCCTTTCTGCTGCACATCGTGCTGTCGCGCCTGGTGGCGCTGCAGCGCACCGAGATCGGCCTGCTGAAAGCCTTCGGCTACGGCAGCGCTGCTGTCGGCGTGCATTACCTGCGGCTTGCCGCCATCATCGTGCTCGGCGGCGTCGCCGCGGGCAGTGTGCTCGGCCTGTGGCTGGGCGATGCGCTGACCGCGGTGTACCAGGACTACTACCGATTTCCGAGGCTCGACCATGTGCTGACGCCGGCGGTGATCATCGCCGGCATCGGCATCAGCCTGGTGGCCGCCGCCGCCGGCGCACTGTCGGCGGTGCGCCGCGCGGTGCGCCTGCCGCCGGCCGTGGCAATGCGGCCGGAGCCGCCGCCGAGCTTTCATGCCGGCGCAATCGAGCACGCCGGCGTGGCGCGGCTGCTGCCCGCTTCGGGCCGTATGATCGCACGCAGCATCGTCAGGCGACGCTGGAAGGCGGCCATGTCTGCGCTCGCCATTGCCTGCGCCGCCGGCATCCTGGTGGTGGGAGGCTATTTTCTGGACGCGGTCGGTTACCTGATGCGGGTGCAGTTCGAACTGATCCAGCGCGAGGACGTCATGATCGTGTTTACCGAGCCGGCCTCGGCCGGCGTGCGGCATGAACTCGGTGCGCTGCCCGGCGTATTGAGCGCGGAAGTCTTCCGCAGCGTGCCGGCGAGGCTGCGCGCCGGTCATCGAGAAAAGCGCGTCGAGATCACCGGCATCGAGCCGGGCGCACAGCTGCGCCGGCTGATCGATGCCGATGAGCAGCCGGTTGCGCTGCCGCCGGACGGGCTGCTGCTGTCCAGAAAGCTGGCGCAGGTGCTGGAGGTCGGTCCGGGGCAGCTGCTGCAGATCGAAGTGCTGGAAGGCGCACGCCCGGTGCGCCAGGTGCCGGTGGCCGGGCTGGTCGATGAAATGGTCGGGCTTGGCGCCTACATGCAGGTCGATGCGCTGAACCGGATGATGCGGGAAGGCGGCTCGGTGTCGGGCGCCTGGCTCGCGATCGACGACGCCGAAGCCGCCAGGCTGTACCAGACCCTCAAGCAGCTGCCGGTGGTCGCCGCGGTCGCGTTCCGCGAGGCGATGCTCAGGAGCTTTCGCGAGATTCTCGACCGCAGCCTGGTCACCACCACCTTGATCAATATCGCCTTTGCCTCGGTGATCGCCTTCGGCGTGGTTTATAACGGCGCGCGCATCGCGCTGTCGGAACGCGGCAACGAGCTGGCGTCGCTGCGGGTGCTGGGCTTTACCCGCCGCGAGGTCGCGGTGCTGCTGCTCGGCGAGCAGGCCCTGGTCACGCTGGCGGCGATTCCGCTCGGCTTTCTGCTGGGGGTGGCGATCTGCTGGCTGCTGTCGCGGCAACTCGATACCGAGTTCTACCGCATTCCGCTGGTATTCTCGTCGCAGACGTTCGGCATCGCGCTGGCTGCAGTGCTGGCGGCGGCGGCAGTGTCCGGCCTGCTGGTCGCGCGGCGCATCAATCGCTTCGACCTGGTGGCCGTGCTGAAGACGCGGGAGTAATCATCGACATGAAGCCAGGCATGAAGAAGATCCTCTACGCCGCGGTCGCGCTGGCGGCGCTTGCCGGCATCGGCCTGCTGTTCGTGCCGTCGCCGGTCGCGGTCGATGTGGCCATGGTCGAACGTGGCCCGCTGATGGTCACCGTCGACGAAGACGGCGAGACCCGCGCCCGCGACCGTTTCGAGATCAGCGCGCCGGTCGCGGGGCGGGTCAGCCGCATCCAGCTGCTGGAAGGCGATCCGGTCGACGAGAACCAGGTGGTCGCCGAGCTGTGGCCCCTGCCGCTGTCGGCGCGCGAGCGCACCGAGCAGCTCGCCCGCATCGCTTCCGCCGAGGCGATGAGCCGCGAAGCACAGGAGCAGGTGCGCCGCGCCCGCGCCGAACATGCGCAAGCCACGCGGGAACTGGCGCGGGTGGACTCGCTGGTGAAAGACGGATTCGTGTCGCCGCAGGCGGCGGAGCAGGCGCGCGTCAACGCGACGACCAGCGCCAACGCGCTCGAGGCGGCGCGCTTTCGCGCGCGCGCGGCCAGCGCCGAGTTACGGGCGGCGAAGGCGGCGCTGCTCGCGGTGGAGGCGCGTCCCGGCGAGGCCGCGGCGGTGAAACTGCGCTCGCCGGTGTCCGGCCGGGTGCTGCGCATCCGCGACCGCAGCGAACGGGTGGTCGCCGCCGGCGCGCCGCTGATGGTGCTCGGCGACCCGAAGGCGCTGGAGATCGTGATCGATGTGCTGTCCTCCGAGGCGGTCAGGATCAGGCCCGGCATGGCGGTGCTGCTCGAAGGCTGGGGCGGCGACGAGCCGCTGCGCGCGCAGGTGCGGCTGATCGAACCTTATGCGTTCACCAAGGTGTCCGCGCTTGGCGTCGAGGAACAGCGGGTCAACGTGATCGCCGATTTCGTCGATCCGCCCGGTCCTCTCGGCGACGCCTACCGGGTCGAGGCACGGGTGATCCTGTGGCAGGCCGACGACGTGCTGAAGGTACCGGTGAGCGCGCTGTTCAGGCATGCGGACGACTGGGCAGTGTTCGTCATCGCGGACGGCCGCGCACGCCTGAGAGCGGTGCGTCTCGGGCGCCGTGCGACCCTCCAGGCCGAAGTGAGCAGCGGCCTGCAGGCAGGCGAGCCGGTCATCGTGCACCCGCCCAGAGATATCGGCGACGGCGCCCGGGTGAGCGCGCGCTCGACGCAGTGAAACTTGCGTTTCCAGGATCGGGCAGTTTCCTTCGCGGAGTCTCGAGTCCAGTCGTTTTTCTCCGCGGTGAGCGTGGCCTTTGATTTTCTCGGAGCATCGAGCACGGAGCACCGGTCGATCCGCCGTCCTCAACCCTCGGTCCCTTCAGTTCTTCCTCTGCGTCCTCCGCGTCTCTGCGTTGAAGGGGGTCAAAGCCGGCTTGCCGGCCACGCGCCGACTAAAAAGCAAACGGGCGGCCGCGTTACTCGCCGCCGACTTCGTAAATCTGGGTCTCGATCTCCACCACCCGGCCGCTGACCGCGTCGACCTCGACCTCGCGCTGGGTGTGCGCGCCGCGGATGACGACTTCGTAGTAAACGCTGCCGCTCTGCGTCATCTCGTGCTCGATCTCCACCACCGTGCCCGGCACTTCTTTCAGCGCGATGCGTACGGCGTCGCGATCGCTGATCTTCGCCTTCTTGAAGAATTCGTTGAGATCGATGTCCGCGTTCTCGAATTCGACCTCCACGATCAGGCCGGTTACGGCGCTGCATTCGACTTCTGCGACGCGGCCGTCCTTGCCGCGGATGTTGAATTCGTACATCGGCGTTTCATTGTCGGTGCCGAACTCGATGCCCAGCACCCTGCCGGGCACGGTTTTCAGCGCGGCGAACATGCACGCTTCCATCGTGAACTTGGTGGGCGGCATCGGCGGCGCGGCGGATGCGGCGCCGGCAATGGCAAACATCAGCGCAGCCGCGGCTGCGCGCGCGATTGTCTTCATCGGTACCTCCTTTGCTTCGGATACAGAGAAAAACGGATTCAACGCACTTATGCCAGAACGTTAATCGAATGTGACGCCGCAACGACGCCCGAGTTCCCTGCCGGCCTGCGACGACGCGGGCCGCTCGCCTTTCCTGCGAACTTCGCCGCCCGGCTGCTACTATTCGGTCGGTGCACGCGGGCTTCATGTCGCGTGCCGGGGCGCATGAAGCGACGCGCCCGCGCGTGAAAAGACAACAAGGAGGAGACCGATGAATCTGCTGCTGCTCACGGCGTTGATCATTCTGGCCTACTGGGTCGTTGGCGTGGCCTGGGTGCTCTCCCAGCGCGACTGGGACTGACGGCGACGGAGGCCTGAACAATGGAACAGACCACCACTCTCGGGGCCTGGGGCTGGATCTGGGTCGGGGTATTCCTGGCGATGTTCATCGGCATCGGCCTGTATGGCATGCGCAAGGTCAAGACCGGCGAGGATTTCGCGGTCGCGCGCGGCGCCTACGGGCCGATCGCGCTGGCCTTCGCCTTCGCCGCCACCATCGCCAGCGGGGCGACCTTCATGGGCTTGCCGGGCCTGGCGTATTCGAAGGGCTTTCCGGCCATCTGGTACCCGGCCATCTATCCGATCGGCATCTACCTCGGTGTGATACTTACCATCAAATTCATCAAGCGCATCGGCGACCGGTTCAGCTCCAATTCGCTGCCCGAGCTGATGGGGCAGCGCTACGACAGCGATTTTCTGCGCATTGCATTCGCGCTGCTGTCGCTGCTGCTCATCTACTACATCACCGCGCAGTTCGTGGCCGCGGCCACCATCTTCGAGATCGTGCTCGGCCTGAATTACCAGACGGCCATCCTGATGACTGCCGGCGTGGTGGCGGCCTACATAGCGCTCGGCGGCACCCACGCGGACATCATGACCGACGGCATCCAGGGCGCGATGATGATTCTGATTGCGCTGGTGATCGCCGCGCTGTTCCTGATCGGGTACGGCATGCCGGGCACCGGGCCCGGCGTCATCAACGAGGCGCTGGTCAGCCAGGAGCCGACGCTCGGCTGGGACAATTACTTCTCGCCCGGCGATCCGATCTTCGGCAGCCTGCTGCTGGTATTCCTGATGTTCGTCGCGCACCTGCCGTTCGCGATGAATCCGCACATCGGCAAACTGGCTTTCGCGCTCAACGATTCGGCGAAACTGCGGACCTTCCTGATCCTGGTGATTCCGATCGGATCCATTCTCGGCTTTACCGTGCTCGGCGGCCTGCATGCGCGCGCGCTGCTGGGACCGGACATCCGCCCGGATGCCGCCATTCCGGCGCTGTTCACGGAGCTGTTTCCGCCGTTTCTCGCCGGCCTGCTCGGCGTCGCGGTGCTGTCGGCGATCATGTCCACCGCCGACGGGTTGTTCATCGCGATCGCGGTAATCTTCAGCAACGACCTGTACAAGCGCACGCTTGCCCCGCGCATCCACGCGCACAAGAGCCCGGAGCAGATCGACCGCATCGCGCTGTGGATCTCGCGCATCGCGACGGTGCTGGTCGGTGTGAGCGCGGTCGTGCTCGCATGGAATCCGCCGAAGTTTCTGGCGATTCTGCTGTGGATGGGCGTCGGCGGCATCGTCTCCGGTGCGGCGGGTCCGCTGATGATCGGCCTGCTGTGGAAGCGCGCGACCCGGGCCGGCGCGATCGCATCGTTCCTGACCGGCATCGCGCTGTACGCAACGCTGCTGATCGGCATCGGCTGGAACAATCCCTTCGGCGCGGCCGGCGTATGCGTTCTTGCCGCCTCGGCGGTCATGGTGATCGTCAGCCTGATGACGCGCCCGATGGACGAGAAGCTTCTGCAGCGCATCTTCGGCCGGGCGCACGCAGGCCAGGGCGGCACAGCCGGCTGACGCCGCCGGCAATCGCCGCGACGCGCAGCGCGCTCTCCCCGGTCCGGGGCCAGGACCGGGTGAGAGCGGCCCGCATGAAAAAAGCGCCCGGCCCGGGGAACATCCGGCCGGGCGAATGACGGTTCGGCATCCGCCGTGCAGCCGGCGCGAACCGTCCGGCTGCGCGCGCCGTTTCTTCGCGCCGAAGCCCATGCGCTGCGCGCTTATCGGTGCAGTTTCCGGAAGAAGCGCTCGTCGAGGGAAGCGTCGACCCGGCGCAACTGCCGTTTCATCAGTTTCACTTTTGCCTGCAGTATCGAGTCCTTGTTCATTCTCTCCAGCAACCGCCGGTAATACGGCGTGACGAGCAGGCTGGCAAACGTGTCGGCACGATCTTCGCCCGCCTCAGCCATCGCGTATTGGCTGACGAATCCGCGCTCCGCAGGTACATGGGTGCCGCCGCAGAATCGCGCATCCCGCAGATAAACGAAACCCGGCGGATTGAGCCGGATCCAGGCGCGCTGGGCGGCCGGGTCGGCGAAATGCACGAAATCGACCAGATGGAACAACTCGTGATGCACAACGTAGCGGATGAAATCGTCTGCGGGCAGCGGCTCCGCAATATCGAATATCAGGCTGCCGTGCGGCCGTTGCGATGGCGACTCCAAGGCGCCCAGCATCGTGCCGCCAATCTTCCCGCTGGCGATGCGCAGTCCTTTCACATAGAGGATCGAATCAAGACCGTTCTGCCTTAGAAACGACCGCGGATACTTGCGAAGTTCCTCAAGATGCAATCGCGCATAGTGCAGGACGGTACGATGATCCGCCGGCCGGATCGGATGAAACCCGAATCTGTCGGTGCTGATGCCGGGCAGGCTCTTGCTCGAAGGCAACAGCACCGGCACACCCAGAAGCGCCTCCATTTGCTTCAGGGTGCGGCTCAATTCCAGTTCTCTGTCGCCGGATTCGCACCAGGCCAGCCCCGGATATAACAACAACCCGAGCAGCGCGAATTGGCGCAGCACGTTCATTCCTTGCCGGCACCCCTGAATTCGCGGCCCCGGGGCTTCAGGCGGATGCCCGGGGCCAGCCGCCTCCACGGATACTCCCCCGGATCCGCCAGCATCGGCCCAGGCGCCTTTGCCACCAGGATCTCCTCGGCAATCGGCGCGAAGTCGGCGCGAAAATGCACCGAGCTCTTGTTGACGAGAATCTTCTGCTCGCGCGGCTCGATGCCGACGAAGCGGTACATCTCCTGGTCGGCCATCTGCGGTTTGTCCGAGGCCACGATCACCCTCACGCCGTCGACCGAGAGCAGCGCGCACTGGCCGAGCGCCCTACGGGGGGCGGGCTACACCGGCACG
>CALJLA010000196.1 GCA_937983055.1 uncultured Pseudomonadota bacterium | reverse complement strand
CATTTGCGCCAGCGCCTGTTCACGATCTCGCTGCACGGTGAGCGCCGCCTGCAAGTGATCCTGGAGTGGCCCTTCTCCGGCTTGCTCAATCTCGGCAACCAGCCGCTCGATGTCGGCCGACAACCGCGATTCCGCTTCAGAAATCTGTTGAAGAGAACTCTCTATTTCACTAATTTTTTGAGAGATGCTCTTGATCCTGAAGATGGATTCCTGATGTTCGCGTTCGAGCGCCTGCGCCTGCTCGCGGCGCTGGCGCAGCGCCGTTTCGGCCTCTCCCAGGGCCTCGCGCCCAATCTCCAGGGTCCGGCGCAGTTCATCCAGCGCCCGGGCGTGAGCCTGCTCGGCGTCGGTGGCTGCCTGGGCCTGGGCTTGCTCGCGCTCGCTGTCTGCGGCGATTTCGCCAAGCTCGCGCACGATCTGCCCGCCCCGGCTGCTCACCCGCTCGGCCTGCTGGGACAAGCGCACATGGTCGACCTTCAGCTGGTGCTGAGATTCCTGCAGTTCGGCGGCGTCGCGGCGTATCTGTTGCAGGGTCTCGTCATGTTCCTCCAACTCGGCCTGGCAGGACTGCGCCCGCGCCCGCATGGCGGCCAGCTCGGTTTGCACCTCGTTGCGCTGGGCAAAGAGTGTCTCGATCTCGCGCTGGCGCGAAAGAATGCCATGCACTTCGGAATCGGCGGCATGAAAGCTGGCACTGGTAGCGGTGAACATGTGGCCCCGGGCCGTCACCAGCAGCGTCCCGGGCTCGAGGCTCTGCGCCAGCTCGATGCCCCGGTTCGGGTCATCGACCACGTAAACATCGGCCAGCCAGTCGGCCAGCGTGGCAGCCACCCTCGCGTCGGTGCAGGTCACGAAGTCGGCCAGCCGTTCGAGGCCGGGTGGCGCGGCCGCCGCGCCGGGCGTTGGCGGCGGCGCAAGCCGGTGGAAAGAGACCTTGCCGGGCGGCGGATCGCCGAACAGGTCTTCGACCGTGCGCAGATCTTCCACGCCAATGCTGTTGAGCCGCTCGCGCAACACCGCTTCCAGTGCGTCTTCCCAGCCGTCGCGAATGCGCAGGGCCTGCCACAGATGGGGATTGCGCACCAGCGCATGGCGCTCCAGCCACGGCTCGAGCTCGCCGGCGCGCGACACCTGCTCCTGCAACTGCTGCAATGCCGTCAGCCGCGCGTCCAGCTGGTTCAGCCGCAGCTGCAGACCATCGGCGGCCGACTCGGCCTCGGACAGTGCCGCCTCCCGGGCCGGGCGCTCCGCTTCCGCCAGCGCCAGTGCCTCCCGGCGCTCGTTCAGCGAGCGGGTCGCATCGTCCAGCTCGCGGTCAATCCTCACCAGCTCGCTGGGTTCGGGCAGCTCCAGCGCGTCGCGCTCCTCCTCGAGCCGCCGTCGACGGGCCTCGAGTTGGGCAAGTACCCGTTCGGCATGACTGCGGCGGGTGCGCTCGAGCTCCAGCTCCTGCTCGGCACGGCTGACGCGGCCTTGCAGTTCCTCGGCGTTGCGTCGCGCCGCCTGGAATTCGGCCTCGGCTGCGGGCAGAGCTTCGCGCGCCGAGGCAAGTTCGGCCTGCAGCTGAGCGGATGCTTCATCGGCTGCGGCCAACTCCTGCCGGTGGCTTTCGACAGCCCCAAGCAGCTGCGCGCGGCGGTTGGCCTGCGCCTGCTGCTGGCCGCGTACCGCTTCGAGTTGGGATTCGGTGCGGGCACGTGTATCGCGCAGGTGCTGTATCTGCTGCTCCAGCTTCGCAACCTCGGCATTGGCCTCGTAGAGCCGGCCCTGGGCGGCATGCAGCGCGTCGGAGGCCGCATAGTGATCGGTGCGCAGCTGCTCGACCCGGCGTTCCGCCTCGCGCAGGCGCGCGGTTTCGCCCTCCAACTCCACCACGGCGGCATCGATGTCCTTCTGAATGCGCGCCCTCTGCGCCTGCGCGTCGCGCCGGCGCGCAAACCAGAGCTGGTGCTGGGCGGTGCGCACGCGGACTTCCAGCTCGCGGTAGCGGCCGGCCTTTTCGGCCTGCGCCTCTAGATGATCGAGCTGGCGGCCGAGCTCTTCCCGGATGTCGTTCACCCGCAGCAGATTTTCGCGGGTGTCCTCGAGCCGCAATTCGGTCTCGCGCCGCCGCTCCCGGTACTTGGAGACGCCGGCCGCTTCCTCGAGGAAATTGCGCAGATCCTCCGGCTTGGCCTCGATGATGCGGGAAATCATTCCCTGCTCGATGATGGCGTAGCCGCGCCCCCCCAGGCCGGTGCCCAGAAAGATATCGGCCACGTCGCGCCGCCGGACATGCTGGTTGTTGATGTAGTAAGAGGACTCGCCGTCCCGCTCCAGCACGCGCTTGACCGAGATTTCGGCGTACTGGGACCAGGCCCCGGCCGCCTTTCCCAGGCTGTTGTCGAAGATCAATTCAACGCTGGCCCGGGACACGGGCTTGCGCTCGCCCGAGCCATTGAAGATGACATCCTGCATGTTCTCGCCGCGCAGTTGCTTGGCGGACATCTCGCCCAGCACCCAGCGTACCGCGTCGATCACGTTGGACTTGCCGCAGCCGTTTGGGCCGACAATGCCGACCAGCTGCCCTGGCACCGGGATATGGGTCGGGTCGACGAAGGACTTGAATCCGGCGAGTTTGATGTGGGTGAGTCTCAAGGGGCTGATCGCGTCAAGTGCTTATAATGATTTACGAACCGCATAAAACAAGCGCCCGGGGATCCCAGGCGCGCGTTTTTTAGTCGCGGCGTATTTTAGCCGAACGACCTTCCCCTGACTCAATGCCTCGCAAACCTTCGAAGACCCTGGATACCTTCGCCAACCCCACTGCGGGCCGCGACTATCTGATCCATATGGAAATCCCGGAGTTCACCTGTCTGTGTCCCAAGACCGGTCAGCCCGATTTCGCCACGCTGGTCCTGGACTATGTGCCCGACGCACGCTGCGTGGAGCTGAAGAGCCTGAAGCTCTACATCTGGTCCTTCCGCGACGAGGGGGCGTTTCACGAGGCGGTGACCAACCGCATTCTCGACGACTTGGTGGCCGCGACCCGCCCACGCTTCATGAGGCTGACTGCACGCTTCTACGTCCGCGGCGGCATTTTTACCACCGTGGTCGCCGAGCAGCGCAAGCGGGGCTGGAAGCCAACGATTGCCCTGCCGGCGCCGCCGTTCGAGGGGCAGTCAAGCACGCGCGGGTAGCGCGTGCGACTCCAGTTCCAGCCTGCCGGAGAAGATCGTCGCCGTGACGATCATCGTGCCGCCAACCCACTGCTGCCAGTGCATTGCCTCCCCCGCCAGCAGATAGGCGGAAACGGCCGCAAAAACGAGCTCGGTCAGGAAGATCACGATTGCCCGATTGGCCGCAGTGCAGGCGAGGCCGTGCTGGACTGATACGTTAACCGCAAAAATAACGGCGGCCACCAGCGCAACCAGCAGCCAGGCCTCGGCGCCGAGCCCGCTCAGGGCGGTTAGCGGCTGCTCGATCCAGAACATCACCGGCAGCGAGGCGACGGATACGCCGAGCCAGACGCTGAGCGAACGCAGCCGCACGTCCACCGCCCTGGCCCGCAGCGACAAGACGTTGGCCAGGGCGAACGCAACGCCGGAGGACAGTCCCAGCCACTCGGCCTCGGTATCGGGCAGCGGCAGGCGAACGCCCGGCTCCCACAGCATCACCACCGCCCCGGCCAGAGAAAGCCCGACCACCAGGTAACCCAGCATTCCCGAGCGCTCGCCGAGCAGCACGCGGGACAGCAGCACGGTCCACAGCGGCGACAGGTAGAAGAGCAGCATCACCTGCATCACCTCGCCGCGAAGCATGGCGAGCACGTAGGCAAGGTTGCACCAGCCGGCCGCGAGTGCGATGGCCACAAGGTGCCCCGGCGCGTGAACCACCGCGCGCAGCTCGCGCCTGAATAGCCATAGTCCCGGCACCAGGGCCAGAAAGTAAGTCAGGAGCGAGGCGGTTGCGCCCCCTACGCCCAGGCTCTCCAGCGCCCGGTAGGGGAACCAGATCACGCCCCAGACGAAGGCGCCCGACAGCAGCGCGAGGTCGGCCAGACGATTCTTCGTATACACGCACGCGCACCCTTATAATTCGGCGGTCGGCAACACCGCACCCCTGCGGCGAACCGGCGCACGGCGCCCGACATGAATTCCGATCTCGATCGACTGCATCCCTACCCCTTCCAGAAGCTTGCCTCGCTTTTCGCCGGCGTCACGCCGAACGCGGCGCTGCGGCCGATCAGCCTCTCGATCGGCGAACCGAAGCATGCCACGCCGGATTTCATCAAGGCCGCGCTCACCGGGCACCTCGACGGCCTGTCGTCGTATCCTGCCACGGCCGGAACGGAGACGTTGCGCGGCGCGATCGCCGACTGGCTTGCGCGCCGCTACGGCATTCCGCGGCCCGACCCGAAGACGCAGGTGCTGCCGGTCAACGGCAGCCGCGAGGCGCTGTTCGCCTTTGCGCAGTCGGTTGTCGACCGGCGGCCGGCGGCACCGGTGGTCGTTGCGCCGAATCCCTTCTACCAGATCTACGAGGGCGCTGCCCTGCTGGCCGGCGCCGAGACCGCATTCCT
>CALJLA010000195.1 GCA_937983055.1 uncultured Pseudomonadota bacterium | reverse complement strand
GCGTGTCCCAGAACTCGGCCGTTGACAGCGACTTGACCTGGGTCGAGGACTCACCCGCATCCGCGCTCTGGGTCGCCTTCCCCTGACCGCCGATGGCGCCGGCAGTCAGGCTGCCCTTCACGCCGATGGTCGCCGTTGTTTCGCGGCTGACGTTCACGTAGTCGACTTTGTACGTCTTGAAGTAAGGCGCATCGGGAACCACAAAGATGGTGCGCCCTTCCTGCCGGTAGCGAATGTTGACCTGCTGGGCCACCCGGTCGAGGATCGCGGGGAGCGTTTCGTCGATGGCATTGAGGCTGACCACGCCTTGAACTGCGGGGTGCACGTCGATGTTCTGCTTGGTGTCGCGCGCCAGCGCGAACAGCAGTTCCTTGACCGGCACTTCGTTGACCACGACGCTGTAAGTCGGCAGCTGCACTTGCGGTTTCGGCGGCGGCAGGAAGTCGCTCACCGTCACCGGCGGCAGAATCTGCTCTCCGGCGGGGCGTGGCGCGGTTCGATCCAGGCTGAGATGGCCCTCCGACGGCGGCACTGCGGGCCGATAGCTGCAACCGCCGATGGCTGCCGCGACGAGCACGGCCATCCAGATGCCGTGGCGGGCGGTCGGGCGCGAACAGGCAATCATCCCGCCGGCCAGATGACCTTCCCCGCTCATGACCTGGAGCCTCCCGTCGTCGAACAGTTCATGGATATGCGATGCACTGCAAGGGGTCCGACAGGCGGTTCAGGAGTTGTGCATGGCGATCTCGGCACGCACACCTCTTACCGTGCGGTAATAGGGCCTGTTTGCCTTCAAGGCGTCAGGCAAGGCCTCGATCTGCGCATTGACCTCTTCGAGCCGATCGAAACTGCCGTATAGCACGGTCAGATATGGGCGTTGCTGTGCAATCGTACGGTACACAAAAACCTTATTTATCTCAAGATAATTAGAGATTGTGTTGAGATACTTTCTCAGGAGTTCGGGGTCCCCGGACCCGAGCAACTGAATGCTGTATCGGCTGGCATTGGTCTCCGCCAGCCAGCGTTCCGTGGCCTGCAATCTCTGTTCCAGCAAGTCCATCGACGTGTCGGGCTCGTTCGCCGGCATCGCTTCTGTCGGCGCGGCCGGCGCCGCGGCCCGTGCCGGGTGCATTGCAGGGACTGGCGCCGGGGCGGCAGGCGTTGAGCCCGGACTGACACTGTCCGTCGGCCGCTGACCTTCCGCCGCCGTGGCGGACGCGGAGGCGAGCGCGGTTTCCCCGGGAGGCGTTGCCGCGACCGTCGCCAAACCCGGGCTGTCCGCTGCCGGCTCGCCTACCTGGTTAAACCAGGCAAAAGCCGCTACGCCGAGAGCTCCGCCCGCCAACAGGCCGGCCAGTGCATAGCCGATCGGTGCCCGGGGCGCCGTGCGAACCGGATTTGTGAATTCGCTGTCCCGGATGGCTGCGCGCACATGCTTGAGCGAGATGTTGTGAGTGCCATCGGCGTAAGCGGCCAGCAGCGTCTTGTCGGCAAGGATATTGACGCGGCGCGTGAGACCGACGCTGGCGCGAGCGATCTCCTCCACCACGCGCCGGCCGAACAGATCCGGCCCTCGATAGCCGGCGGCCTGCAGACGAAACACCAGGTAGGAACGTACATCCGCGGCCGTCAGCGGCGACAGCGAAAAGCTGTGGGTAACGCGCTCTCGCAACTGACGGATTTGCGGCCTGCGCAGGTTCTCGTCGAACTCCGGCTGCCCGAAGAGCACGATCTGCAGCAGCTTGTGCTGGTTGGTTTCCAGATTCGACAGCAGGCGAATCTCTTCGAGCGTCTCGATCGGCATGCCCTGCGATTCTTCGACGAAGAGCACGACCTGCCTGCGCTGCGAGTGCCGTTCCAGCAGCCGCTCGTTGATCTTGTGCATTACCTCCAGGCGCCCGGCGTCCTTGGGCACTTCCATCTGCATCTCGAAGGCGATGGCGTGCAGGATCTCTTCCGGGGAGACGCTGGGGTTGGCCAGGTAGACGGTTTCCACGGAGTGCGGAAGGCGGGCCTGCAGCATGCGGCAGAGCATGGTCTTGCCGCTGCCAACTTCGCCGGTGACCTTGATGATGCCCTCGCCCTGCGAGATGGCGTAGATCAGCGCTTCCAGGATGGCGCCGCGATTGCCGCCCTCGAAGAACACGTCGGTGTCAGGCGTGATCTTGAACGGCGCATGCGCCAGCCCGAAGAACGCGTAGTACATCTACTTCTCCTCCTGCCCCTGTTCGTAGGCCTGCATGCGGCTATACAGGGTGGTGCGATGCACTCCCAGCAAGCGGGCTGCCTGGCTGAGATTGCCGTGCGTGATCTCGAGCGCCGCCTCCACGTAGCTGCGCTCCAGTTCCTTCAGCGTCAGGTCGAGGTTGAAGTGTTTGTTCGTCTGCAGGTGGCGGCGGGCCGCGTCGAACGATGCCCTGTAGTCGGTGCCGACCAGGTTGGGTGGTGGCGGCGGCTCCTCCCAATCAAGCTCGGAGAGCAATTGCTGGGATGAAATTGCCTGGCCGCCGTATTTCGTGGACAGCCTGATGACCACGTTGCGCAGTTCCCGCACGTTGCCGGGAAAGCCGTAGTCCATCCACACGGCCCGGGCGCCGTCATCGAGGCTGCACGGGTCAGAACCGACCTGCCCGGCGTACAGCGCGGAAAAATGTTCGAAAAGTGCGAGCTTGTCCTCGCCGAGCTCGCGAAGGGCGGGTACCTGCACGGCGAAGACGGTCAGCCGGTGATAGAGATCGGCGCGGAAATGGCCAGTCTTGACCTCCTGCCGAAGGTCGCGGTTGGTGGCAGCGATCACGCGGGCGTTGCTGACCCGGCTCTGGGTCTCGCCCACCCTTTGATACTCGCCGTTCTCCAGGACTCGCAGCAGCTTGGCCTGCAGTTCGAGTGGCAATTCGCCGATCTCGTCAAGAAACAGCGTGCCATCCTGGGCATCCTCGAAGTAGCCGGCACGTGCGGCCGTCGCGCCGGTAAACGCGCCCTTGCTGTAGCCGAACAGTGTGGGCTCCACCAGGGTGGGCGAGATCGCCGCGCAGTTGAGCGCCAGAAACGGCTTGTCGGCCCGCTTGCTTTGATTGTGCAGGGAGCGCGCCACCAGCTCCTTTCCGCTGCCCGATTCGCCCTCGATCAGCACCGGAAACACCGAGTCGGCGTACTGGCGGATCTGCTGGTGCAGCTTGGTGATGGCCGGGCCGTCGCCGACGATGCCGGTGTCCGCTTCCTTCGAAACCTCCTCGAACCGAGCGGTTTCGCGCGACCGCTTGAGTAACGCCTTCAGGTCTTCGGGGTCACAGGGCTTTGCGACGAATTCGATGGCCCCCAGGGTGCGGGCGTAGCGGGCATTCGCTTCGTCGCTTTGGCCGGACAGCACCACGATCTTCATCGATGGTGAATAGGTCAGCAGCTCGCGAATAAGCCGGAACCCCTCGTCCGGGCGGTGCGGATTGGGCGGCAACCCAAGATCCACCAGCGCCAACTCGGGCGGGCTGTCGAGCTGCAGGATCAGGCTTTTCACCTGGCTGCGCGACCCGGCGATGCGCACGCTGTATTCGCGACTGAGCACGAAATCCAGCGTGTCGGTAATCAGCGGGTCGTCGTCGACGATTAGCAACTCCGGTTTCTGGGACGCGGAGGCCTTGGATGAAGCGGATTCGGAGGGTGGTGTGCTCATGGCTGCGCTAGTGTGCCAGAAACCCCATGCGGTTCATATGGTTGCGAGGAGCGGTGAGAGGTGCCGACGGCCCCGGATGCAGCGACGCCCGAACCGGCGCCCGGGCGATGGTCAAGACGGGGGGGCGCAGGCGCGCGTCCGCAATCGTCTGCCGCCGCCTGCGCGAGTAGTGCAAGTCGAGAGCGGGCCGGGGTTTTTTCCCGCCGGCGCCCGCGCGCGGGAACGCGGGCCAGGTTCGACTGGCCGGCACAACTGCCCGGCCCGTGCGTCAGACCATCGATGAAGGGCGCTGGCCGTGGCGGTCGGTCGACGGTTGCAGGTCGTCGCGCGTTGTCTGCTTCGCATGCGACGGAGCCGAGGTGCATCGACTTAGGCAGGTGGGGCGACCGTGCTGCCGGTCTTCCCGGTGCGCTGCGTCGGGCGCGCCGTCGACAATCGCGGCGCCCGATCTGGCACTGCCGCGTCACGCGCGTAGCAGCAAGGTGGCATCCGCTACAATGCGGGCGCGAAATCAAAACCGGCCCACGTGAGTTCCGAAGCCCTCGTCGAAATCTCGAACGTCGATTTCTCCTACAACGCCCAGCCTGTGCTGAAGCGGCTCGCGCTGCGCTTTCCGCGCGGGAAGGTGGTTGCCATCATGGGCGGGAGTGGCACCGGCAAAACCACCGTCCTGAGGCTGATTGGCGGCCAGCTCCGGCCCGACCGCGGCGAAGTTACCTTCGACGGCAAGCCGGTGCACCGGATGTCTCATGCTGAACTGTACGCGGCGCGTCGCCGGATGGGGATGCTGTTCCAGTTCGGCGCGCTGTTTACCGACCTGTCGGTCTACGAAAACGTCGCATTTGCGCTGCGCGAGCACACGCGTCTGCCCGAACCAATGATTCGGGACCTCGTGCTGATGAAGCTGCAGGCGGTGGGGTTGCGCGGCGCGCATGCGCTCAAGCCCTCGGAACTGTCCGGGGGCATGGCTCGCCGGGTGGCGCTGGCGCGCGCGATTGCACTCGACCCGTCGCTGATGATGTACGACGAACCTTTCACGGGACTTGACCCGATCTCCACCGCGGTGATCGGCAACCTGATCCGGAAACTCAACGACGCGCTGGGCGCGACTTCGATCGTCGTGACCCATGACGTGGAGGCCTCGCTGAAAATCGTCGACTACGTTTACCTGATCGCAGACGGGGAGGTCGTTGCCGAGGGCACGCCTGCGGAAGTGACCCGGTCCGAGGAACCATTCGTCCGCCAGTTCATCAATGGCGAGATAGACGGTCCGGTCCGGCTCCACTATACAGCCGCATCCTATGAGTCCGACCTCGGCCTGGACAACTGAATGGACAATGCGCTGATACGCGGTCTGCGGCTGGTCGGCCGGCTCACCGTCGATGGCATCTGGCAGATCGGTGCGACCACCCGGTTCATGGGCATGGTGCTGCTGCGCTCCGGGATGACATTTCGCCGCTTCCGCCTGCTCATGGACGAGATCTATTTCGCGGGTGCGCTGTCGCTCATCATCATTATCGTTTCCGGGCTGTTCGTTGGCCTGGTGCTGGGGCTGCAGGGGTACGAAACACTCAAGCGCTACGGTTCGGCGGAGGCGGTCGGAACCCTGGTCGCGCTGTCGCTGGTGCGCGAACTTGGTCCGGTGGTTTCCGCGCTGTTGTTCGCGTCGAGAGCGGGTTCGGCGATGACCGCGGAAATCGGAATCATGAAGTCCACCGAGCAGCTTTCCGCCATGGAGATGATGGCAGTCGATCCGTTCTCGCGCGTGATCAGCCCGATGTTTTGGGGCGGCTTTCTGTCAATGCCCCTGCTGGCCGCAATCTTCAGCGCCACCGGCATCTTCGGCGGGTACCTGATCACGGTGGTGGTCATCGGCGTCGACGCCGGAGCGTTCTGGTCTCAGATGCAGGCGAGCGTCGATTTGCGCGAAGACATTCTCAACGGCGTCATCAAGAGCATCGTGTTCGGGGCGGCAGTTACGGCCATTGCGCTGTTCGAGGGTTACGATGCGCCGCCCACGGCGGAAGGCGTATCCCATGCCGTGACCAACACCGTCGTGACGTCGGCGCTGGCGGTTCTCGCGCTAGACTTCGTGCTGACGGCTTTCATGTTTACTGGAGTGTGACGATGCGACGATTGACCATCGACCTGTGGGTCGGCGTTTTCGTAACGGCCGGGCTCATCGGGCTGCTGGTACTGGCACTCAAGGTCGGGAACGCCAGTTCGGTCAGCGTGTCGGACGGATACGTCATCACCGCGGATTTCGACAACATCGGCGGACTGAAGGCCAGGGCGCCGGTCAAGAGCGCCGGCGTGGTGGTCGGAAGAGTTGAGAGAATCGGCTTTAACAACCAGAATTTCCGCGCAACGGTGACCATGCGCATCGGGAATCAGTTCGAGTTTCCCAAGGACAGCGCGGTATCGATCCTCACCGCAGGCCTGCTGGGTGAGCAGTACGTGGGCATTGACGGCGGGGGCGATGTCGAGTTGCTTGGGGATGGCGACAAGGTGCGCCTGACCCAGTCGGCGATCGTGCTCGAGAAAGTGATTGGCCAGTTTCTTTACAGCAAGGCCGCGGAAGCGGGTTCCGGCAACTAGCGTTTCGACGAAACGGAGTTAACAGATGAGGCGTTTATTCGGCCGCGGCATGTTGGCGGTGTCGCTATGGGTGGCGGCAGCTTGCGCGCATGCTCAGCAGGCGCCCGACGTGCTTGTGAAGAGCACTATTGAGGAGGTGTTGGCGATCGTCCGGGCCGACAAGGAGGTGCAGGCCGGCAACGTGGCGCGGATTGCCGAACTGATGGAGGAAAAGGTCGCGCCGCACTTCGACTTTGCGCGAATGACGCGGCTGGCAGTCGGCCGCAGCTGGCGCGATGCCACGCCGGAGCAGCGCGACAGGCTGATGCGGGAATTTCGCACCCTTCTGGTGCGTTCGTATTCGGCGGCCTTCACCATGTACCGAGGCATTGCCGTCGAGTACCGGCCGCTGCGCCTGAATCCCGGCGACGAAGAAGCGACCGTCAGCACGCAGATTCGCCTGCCCGGCGGCGCGCAGCCCATATCCGTCGATTACGACATGCTGCGAACCGATGCCGGGTGGAAAGTCTACGATGTGCGAATCGACGGCGCGAGCCTGGTGATCAACTATCGGAACCTGTTCGCGCAGGAGATCCAGCGCGCCGGCATCGAAGGACTGGTGCGGAGCCTGACCGAGAAGAACGCTGACAGCTTGAAAACCTCGAACAAGCCATGATCGAGCGCGTCGGCGACGGCTACAAAGTTACCGGGCCGGTCACGCTGGCCAACGTACTGGAAGTGCTCGCCGCCGGGGAGCGGGCGTTCGACGGGACCACGGTGCGGGTGGACTTTTCGGGGGTGACCGACATCGATTCGTCCGCCCTCAGCCTGCTCCTCGAATGGAAGCGCCGGCTGCGGGGCAGTGGCGCCCGCATCGTTTACAGCAACCTCGGGACTGGTGTGTCGAGCCTGATCGATCTGTACGGCGTCAGAGAGCTCGTGAACGAACCTGCCGGATAATCGGCGCGACAAGTTTCATTACCCTTAACAACCAGAACGTCCGCCAAGGCGTCCCACGTTGAACCCGGCCATTGAAATCCGCGGGCTGACGAAGCGCTTCGGCGCCCTAACGGCCCTCACGGACGTCGATCTCGAGATTCCCCAGGGCGAGTTCTTCGCATTGCTCGGCCCCAATGGCGCGGGCAAGACCACGCTGATCAGCATTCTGGCGGGTCTGGCCCGGGCAGATGTGGGCAGCGCGCGGATCATGGGCCACGATGTGGTCAGTCACTACCGTCAGGCGCGTGCCGCGCTGGGCGTGGTGCCGCAGGAACTGGTTTTCGACCCCTTCTTTACCGTACGGGAAACACTGCGAATCCAGTCGGGCTACTTCGGACTGCGGAACAACGATCGGTGGATCGAGGAAATCCTTGCCCGTCTTGACCTGACGGCGAAGGCCGACAGCAACATGCGTGCGCTGTCCGGCGGCATGAAGCGGCGGGTGCTGGTCGGGCAGGCACTGGTGCACCGTCCCCCGGTCATCATCCTCGACGAACCGACCGCCGGCGTCGACGTCGAATTGCGCCAGACGCTCTGGGAATTCATCCGCCAGCTCAACGCCGACGGTCACACCATCGTGCTGACGACCCATTACCTCGAGGAGGCCGAAACGCTGTGTCAGCGGGTCGGCATGCTCAAGCAGGGTCGCTTGGTGGCGCTCGACTCGACGCGAGAGCTGCTGATGCGCTTTTCGGGGGTGCGCCTTCGACTGCGCCTGAGCGACGGCGAACTGCCGGAGGCGCTCAAGCCCCTGGTGACATCCGCGTCGCCGGCCGGGGAATGGTTGCTCGGGCTGCGCGACCATGCGCAGGTGGAAGACGTGCTGGCGCAGATCCGTCGCAGCGGGCGTCACGTGGTGGCAATGGAGGTCACAGAGGCCGATCTGGAGGAGGTTTTCGTGGCGATCATGCAGGGAAACTGAGCCGTGACCGGCTTCCTGACGCTTTTGTATAAGGAACTGCTGCGGTTCTGGAAAGTGGTTTTCCAGACGGTTGCGGCGCCCATTCTCACCGCGCTGCTTTATCTGCTGATCTTCTCGCACGTGCTCGAGGACCGGGTGCAGGTCTATCCGAGGGTGTCCTACTCCGCGTTCCTCATTCCCGGGCTGGCGATGATGTCGCTGCTGCAGAACGCCTTCGCCAACAGCTCATCCAGCCTGATCCAGTCAAAGATCACCGGCAACATCGTGTTCGTGCTCCTGTCGCCGGTATCGCACTTTGAATTTTTCCTGGCCTACGTCGCGGCCGCCGCGGTTCGAGGCGTGATCGTGGGCACGGGGGTGCTGCTCGCAACCGCGGCGTTCATTTCCCTGCCCATCCACAATCTGCTGTGGATTCTGCTGTTCGCGGTTCTGGGGTCTGCGATCCTGGGGGTGCTGGGCATCGTCGCGGGCATCTGGGCGGACAAGTTCGACCAGCTGGCGGCCTTTCAGAACTTCGCCATTGTGCCGATGACGTTCCTGTCTGGCGTGTTCTACTCGATTCATTCCCTGCCGCCGTTCTGGCAGCAGATCTCCCACCTCAATCCGTTCTTCTACATGATCGACGGCTTCAGGTATGGATTCTTCGGCGTCTCGGACGTATCCCCACTGCTCAGTCTCGGCATTGTGGCCGGGGCGCTTTTGGCCTTATCATTCGCGACCTTATCGCTCATCCGGCGCGGCTACAAACTGCGCGCCTGACGGTTGTCAAATGGTGACCCCAGAACAAGTCAAGGCCTACATCCAGGACCAGCTCGAGTGTGAGCATGTGCAGGTCAGCGGTGACGGGCAGCATTTCGAGGCGGTCATCGTCAGCCCCGAGTTCCGCGGCAAGACCCGGGTACAGCAGCATCAGGTGGTCTTCAGGGCACTGGGCGACCGCATGCGGGAGGAAATCCACGCGCTGTCGATGCGTACGCTGACCCCCGAGGAATGGGCGACGCGTTAGTCGCGAAGTCTCAGTGGACAAGCTGGTCATACAGGGGGGTGTGGCGCTCTCCGGTGAAGTCAGAATTTCCGGCGCAAAGAACGCGGCGCTGCCAATTCTGTGCGCGTCGATCCTGACGGGGGAGACGCTGCGGATCCAGAACGTTCCGCACCTGCGCGACGTCACCACCATGCTGACGCTGCTCGGCCAGATGGGCGTGAACGTGTCGCTCGACGAAAAGCTTGGCGTTGAACTGAGCGCCGCCGCGCTCAACAGCCCTGTGGCGCCCTATGAACTGGTCAAGACCATGCGCGCCTCGGTACTGGTGCTGGGGCCTCTGGTGGCGCGCTTCGGCGAGGCGCGCGTATCGCTCCCGGGTGGCTGCGCCATCGGCCAGCGACCGGTCGACCAGCACATCAAGGGGCTGCAGGCGCTCGGGGCCGAGATCAGCATCGAGCAGGGTTACATCCATGCGCGCTCGGGCCGCCTCCGGGGCGCGCGCCTGGTACTGGACCTGGTTACCGTTACCGGCACCGAGAACCTGATGATGGCGGCCACGCTCGCCGAAGGAACCACGGTTATCGAGAACGCCGCGCGGGAGCCGGAAGTGATCGACCTTGCCAACTGCCTGAACGCTATGGGCGGCCGGGTACGCGGCGCGGGTTCGGATGTCATCACGGTGGAAGGCGTCGACCGGCTGCACGCGGCGGACCACCGGGTGATGCCTGATCGGATCGAGACCGGCACGTTTCTGGCGGCGGCGGCGGCGACTGGCGGTCGGGTGAAACTGAAGGGCACGCGCGCCGACATTCTTGACGCCGTGGTGGCGAAGCTGCGTGAAGCCGGCGCGCAGGTCGAATGCGGTGAAGACTGGATGACACTGGAGACCGGAGGCGTGCTGGATGCGGTCAGCCTGCGCACCGCGCCGTTTCCCGCGTTCCCGACCGACATGCAGGCCCAGTTCATGGCACTGAACGCGGTGGCGCGCGGTACGGCGGTCATCACGGAGACGATTTTCGAGAACCGGTTCATGCATGTGCAGGAACTGCGCCGGCTCGGCGCCGAGATCGACGTGGAAGGAAACACCGCCGTGGTGCGCGGCGTGAGCACGCTGAACGGGGCGCGCGTCATGGCCACCGACCTGCGCGCCTCGGCGAGCCTGGTGATCGCCGGTCTGGTCGCCAAAGGCGAGACCACCGTCGACCGCGTTTACCATCTTGACCGCGGTTACGAGTGCATCGAAGAGAAGCTCGGACAGCTCGGTGCGCGCATCAAGCGCGCGCACTGACCGGCGCGGGCTTACTGGACAGCGAGACCAACACCGTGGTCAAGGACGCAGCCTCAATCACCATCGCGCTCTCGAAGGGACGCATTTTCGACGAGACGCTGCCGCTGTTGCAGGCGGTCGGCATCACGCCGCTGGACGACCCGGAACGCTCGCGCAAGCTGGTCATTGAAACCAGTCGCGCCGACACCCGGATCCTGATCGTACGTGCCTCGGACGTGCCGACCTATGTCCAGTATGGGGCTGCCGATCTCGGCATTGCCGGCAAGGACGTGTTGCTCGAGCATGGCGGCGAGGGCTTGTATCAACCGCTCGATCTGGGTATCGGGCGGTGCCGGATGATGGTGGCAGTGCCGGAGGATTTCGACTACGAAAGCGCGGTACGCCAGGGTGCACGGATCTCGGTGGCCACCAAGTATCTGAACACGGCGCGTCAGCATTTCGCGTCAAAAGGCGTCCACGTGGATCTGATCAAATTGTACGGGTCCATGGAGCTTGCCCCCCTTGCCGGACTGGCGCAGGCCATTGTCGATCTGGTGTCGACCGGCAAGACGCTCAAGGCCAACCGACTGCGGGCGGTGGAGGAAATCATGCCGATCAGCGCGCGCCTGATCGTCAACCAGGCGGCGCTGAAGCTGAAGCGGGAGCGCATTGAGCCGACACTGCAGGGATTCAACCGCGCGTGCGCGGGGGCACACAAGTGACCGCAATCGCAAGGCTTTCTTCGCGCGATGCCGATTTTGCGACCCGCCTGGATAGCCTGCTCGCGTACGAGGCTGCGCAGGACGAGCGTATCGAGGCAGCCGTGGGGGAGATTCTGGCCGAGGTGCGCCTGCGTGGCGATGCCGCGGTGCTCGAGTACACGCGAAAATTCGACGGCATCGACGTCGCCCGCCTCGCCGAGCTCGAGCTGGATAAGGCCGCTCTGGCGGAGGCGCAAGCGAGACTGCCGGGTGAGCAGGGACGTGCGCTGGCGGCGGCGGCGGAACGGGTGCGTGCCTATCACGAGAAGCAGACGGCTGCTTCCTGGAGCTATACCGAGGCCGACGGCACCGTTCTCGGCCAGAAGATCACACCGCTCGACCGGGTGGGCATCTACGTGCCGGGCGGAAAGGCGGCCTACCCGTCAACGGTACTGATGAACGCGCTGCCGGCGAGAGTGGCCGGGGTGGGCGAGATCGTGATGGTGGTGCCTACGCCGCGCGGCGAGCGCAACGACCTAGTGCTGGCCGCCGCAGCTATTGCCGGCGTCGACCGCGTGTTCGCGATCGGTGGGGCGCAGGCGATTGCGGCGCTGGCTTACGGCACGGAGTCCGTTCTGCGCGTGGACAAGATCGTCGGTCCGGGCAACGCTTATGTTGCAGCCGCAAAGCGGCGGGTTTTCGGCGTGGTCGGCATCGACATGATTGCCGGCCCCTCGGAAATCCTCGTGATCTGCGACGGGAAGACCGATCCTGACTGGGTGGCGATGGATCTGTTTTCCCAGGCTGAGCACGACGAAATGGCGCAGGCAATCCTGCTGTGCCCCGACCGCGACTTCATCGACCGCGTGGCATCGAGTATCGAACGGTTGCTGTCGGAGATGCCTCGTCGCGACGTGATTCGGTCGTCGCTGAGCGGTCGGGGTGCGTTGATCGAGGTGGCGGACCTGGCCGAGGCCTGCAAAATCGCCAATCACATCGCTCCGGAGCATCTGGAGTTGTCTGTGGAGGATCCGCGGCGGTGGGTCGAGCAGATCCGGCACGCAGGCGCCATTTTTCTCGGCCGGTACACCTCGGAGGCGCTGGGCGATTATTGCGCCGGGCCAAATCACGTGCTGCCGACCGCGCGCACCGCGCGCTTTTCCTCGCCTCTGGGCGTTTACGACTTTCAGAAGCGGACCAGTCTGATCGAGGTCTCCGCGGAGGGCGCGCGCACCCTGGGGAAAGTGGCGGCCGAACTCGCGCTGGGTGAGGGGCTGCCTGCGCATGCCCGCGCGGCGCAGTACCGTCTGCACCGATGAGTCGCTACTGGAGCGCGGTCGTTCGCGGGCTTACGCCTTACGTGCCGGGGGAGCAGCCACACGGCGCCCGGCTGATTAAGCTCAATACCAACGAGAACCCCTACGGCCCGAGCCCGCGGGTGATCGAAGCGCTGCGCGCAGAGATCGGCGACGGACTGCGTCTGTACCCGGATCCGTCAAGCGAGCGACTTCGACAGGCGGTGGCCGAACGGCACGGGGTCGGAAAGGATCATGTCTTCGTTGGAAACGGGTCCGACGAGGTGCTGGCGCATGTGTTCCAGGGGCTGCTGAAGCACGAAGCGCCGCTGTTGTTTCCGGACGTGACCTACAGTTTCTACCCGGTGTACTGCAGGCTGTTCGGCATCGCCTTCCGCGAGGTGCCGCTGACGGCCGGCTTCGAGATCGATGTGCGCGACTACCGGTCGCCCAACGGCGGCATCATCCTGCCGAACCCGAACGCGCCGACCGGCCGCCTGCTCGGTCTGGACCGGATCGAGCAACTGCTGGCTGACAATCCAGGATCGGTCGTGGTCATCGATGAGGCCTACGTCGATTTTGGCGGCAATTCCTGTGTTGCCCTGGTGCCGCGATTTCCCAATCTGCTGGTTACCCGCACGCTGTCAAAGTCCCACGCGCTGGCCGGACTGCGCGTCGGCTATGCCGTCGGGCAGCCCGACCTGGTGCAGGGGTTGGTCCGGGTGAAAGACAGCTTCAATTCGTACCCGGTCGACCGGCTGGCCGAGGCCGGCGCAGTGGCGGCGCTCAAGGATGTCGAGTACTTCGAGGCAAATCGACGCCGGGTAATCGAAAGCCGCCAACGACTCTCGACCGACCTCGAAGGCATCGGTTTCGAGGTTCTGCCTTCCAGCGCGAATTTCGTCTTCGTTCGCCATCCGGCGCGCAGCGCGGCCGACCTGGCGCGAGCGTTGCGCGATGCGGGGATCATAGTGCGGCATTTCCGCTCGCCGCCGCGGATCGAGCCTTATCTGCGCATCACGGTAGGGACGGATGAGGAGTGCCGGGCGCTGGTGAGCGCCTTGCGCGGCCTGGTCGGCTGAGCGTGCGGCTACCCCTGAATCGTCCCGCAGCGGTCAATTGAGTTAGGATGTTTCCCGCCCCGTCGGCTTCGTCAACCATGCGCCAGGCTGAGATCCAGAGAAACACGCTCGAAACCCAGATCACCGTTCGCATCAACCTGGACGGCAGCGGCCGTTCGCGGCTTGCGACCGGGATCGGGTTCTTCGACCACATGCTGGACCAGGTGGCCCGCCACGGGCTGGTGGATCTGGAGGTCGAGGCCAAAGGCGATCTGCACATCGATGGGCATCACACCGTCGAAGATGTCGGCATAACGCTCGGACAGGCATTTTCCAAGGCGCTGGGCGACAAGAAGGGCGTCAGGCGATATGGCCATGCCTACGTGCCGCTCGATGAGTCGCTGTCCCGGGTGGTGTTGGACCTCTCCGGTCGCCCCGGGCTGGACTACAACGTGAATTACGTCCGGGGTCTCATTGGCGAGTTCGACGTGGACCTTATTCACGAGTTTTTCCAGGGGTTCGTAAATCACGCCCAGGTCACGCTGCACATCGACAACCTCAAGGGGCAGAACGCGCACCACCAGGCCGAAACCATCTTCAAGGCGTTCGGCAGGGCGCTGCGAATGGCGTCGGAACCTGACCAGCGCGCGGCAAACACCCTGCCTTCGACCAAGGGCAGCCTCTGACTCTGCACGCGTTCGGGCGGCGTATGGCGGATATCGCAGTCATTGATTACGGCATGGGCAACATCCGCTCGGTCGCCAAGGCGATCGAGCACGTTGCCCCTGGGAAATCGGTCGTGGTATCGGACGACCCCGATGAGATCGGGCGCGCGAAGCGCGTCGTGTTCCCCGGGCAGGGCGCGATGCCGGATTGCATGCGCGAGCTGGATGCGCGCGGACTGCGCAAGGCGGTGCTCGACGCCGCGGAGCGCAAGCCTTTCCTCGGCCTGTGCATCGGCTTGCAGATGCACTTCGAGCAAAGCGAGGAGGGCGATGTCGAGGGGCTCGCCCTGCTGCCTGGGCGGGTGCTGCGGTTTCCGGCCGAGCGCATGTTTGACGATCGGCATGCCCGGCTGAAGGTTCCCCACATGGGCTGGAACGAGGTCTACCAGACCACGGCTCACCCGCTGTGGGCGGGCATCGAGGACGGCAGTCGCTTCTATTTCGTGCATAGCTATTACGTGGAATCCGGCGACCAGACGCTGGTCGCCGGATTCAGCCGCTACCCGTTTGCCTTTACCTGCGCGGTGGCGCGGAATAATATTTTCGCCGTGCAGTTTCATCCCGAAAAAAGCCAGACGGCGGGGCTGCAGCTACTGTCCAACTTCGTGGGCTGGGATGGCGTATTCCGGCCCGGGGCAGTGCACGCGAGGGGGGCGGTCAGCGCGTAATGTGTCGGCGCGCCTGGCCGCGGCCGGGCACTGCGGGAAACGCGCTGCCCGGCTGCACAGACCAGTCAAACTCCCACTGATGCCATGCTTCTAATCCCAGCGATAGACCTGAAAGACGGGCATTGCGTCCGCTTGCGCCAAGGCTCAATGGCCGACGCCACGGTATTCTCGGAAGACCCCTCCGCGATGGCGCGGCACTGGATCGATCAGGGCGCGCGCCGCCTACACCTCGTCGACTTAAACGGGGCGTTCGCGGGCAAGCCGAAGAACGAGGAAGCGATCAAGGCGATCGTCGGCGAGGTCGGGGACTCGATTCCGCTGCAGCTCGGTGGGGGTGTGCGCGATCTGGACACGGTCGAGCGATATCTCGATGACGGTATCAGCTACATCATCATCGGCACCGCTGCCGTCAAGACACCCGGGTTCCTTCATGATGCCTGTTACGCCTTCCCGGGACACATCATGGTCGCGCTGGACGCGAGGGACGGCAAGGTGGCGGTCGAGGGGTGGTCGAAGCTGACCGGCCACGATGTGATCGACCTTGCCAAGAAGTTCGAGGATTACGGCGTGGAAGCGGTGATCTACACCGACATCGGCCGGGACGGCATGTTGACCGGCGTAAACATCGCGGCGACCGTGGAACTCGCCCGGTCGCTGACCGTGCCGGTGATCGCCAGTGGCGGAATAACATCGATCAAAGACGTGGAATCGCTGTGCCGTGTCGAGTCGGAAGGAATTACCGCCGCCATCACCGGGCGGGCAATCTACGAAGGCTCGCTGAATTTTGCGGAAGCGCAGAAGCTTGCAGACAAACTGGCCGAGGGTTGAGCGGGCGCACAGGCCGTCGCGTCCCGATCCGATGAGAACATGAGCCTCGCCAAGCGCATTATTCCCTGCCTGGACGTCAATGCCGGGCGGGTGGTCAAAGGGGTCAACTTCGTCGGCCTGCGCGACGCCGGCGACCCGGTCGAGATCGCCCGGCGCTATGACGAACAAGGCGCCGACGAGCTCTGTTTCCTGGACATCACTGCCAGCAGCGACGATCGTGGGCTTATCCTGCCGATCATCGAGGATGTCGCGGCCCAGGTGTTCATTCCGCTCACCGTGGGGGGCGGGGTGCGCGAGGTGGGCGACGTACGCCGACTGCTCAATTCCGGGGCCGACAAAGTCAGCATCAACACCGCGGCGGTGCTCAACCCGGGCCTGGTGGAGGACGCGGCCGGGCGATTCGGTTCGCAGTGCATCGTTGTCGCGATCGATGCCCGACGGGTGCCCGGATCCGCAACGCCGCAGTGGGAGGTTTATACGCACGGCGGTCGCAAGCCCACCGGGTTGGACGCATTGGAGTGGGGCAAGCGAATGCAGCGGGCGGGGGCGGGCGAAATACTGCTGACCAGCATGGATCGCGACGGCACCCGGGCAGGATTCGACCTTGCGCTCACTCGCGCGTTCTCCGATACGCTGGAAGTACCCATTATTGCCAGCGGGGGTGTGGGCGGGCTGCAGGACTTCGCCGACGGCATCGCAAAGGGCGGCGCCGATGCGGTGCTTGCGGCCAGCGTCTTCCATTACGCAGAGCTGTCGGTGGGCCAGGTCAAACGTTTCCTCGCCGACAACCAGATCGAGGTCAGATTGTGAGCATGGCGGCGTGGCTGGATGAGATCGCCTGGGACCCGCAGGGGCTTGTGCCGGCCATCGCGCAGGACGCGGGCAGCGGTCGCGTGCTGATGGTCGCCTGGATGAACCGCGATGCCCTTTCGGAAACAGTCCGCTCGGGCCGCGCCGTATACTGGTCGCGCTCCCGGCAGCGCCTCTGGAGAAAAGGGGAGGAATCCGGGCATGTGCAGCTCGTGAAAGAGGTGCGGCTAGACTGCGATGCGGACGTGATCCTGCTGCAGGTCGAGCAGGCCGGCGGCATCGCCTGCCACACCGGCCGCCCGAGGTGCTTTTTCCGCCGGCTCGAGGGCGAGCGCTGGGTCGAAACCGACGCCGTCGTAAAGGATCCGGCGCAGATTTACCGGGACAAATGATCGACGCCAACATACTGCGCAGACTGGCGCAGACAATCGAGGAACGACGTCGGGCCGACCCTTCTGCTTCGTACGTTGCCAAGCTGTTTGCAGGGGGCCACGACGCGATACTCAAAAAGGTGGCGGAGGAGTCCGCGGAGACGCTTCTGGCCGCCAAGGACGGTGATAAACTGCACTTGGTCCGCGAGGCTGCGGATCTCTGGTTTCATTGCCTCGTGCTGCTTGCCTATCATGGGCTGGGTCCCGACGACGTGCTTGCCGAGTTGCGGCGGCGGGAAGGGATCTCCGGCATCGACGAGAAGAACAGCAGGCCTGAAGCTTCCTGAGATTCTGTCGCTGTCGTCGACGATGAACACGCCCGATACGGGCAACTAATCAAAGCGGAGCCGGAGCGTGCCGGACTGCATTTTCTGCAAGATCGTCCTCGGGGAAATCCCGAGCCGCAAGATCTACGAGGATGAGGAAGTTCTGGCGTTTCACGACATACGTCCGGTCGCGCCCGTGCATTTCCTGATCATCCCGAAGGTGCACGTTGCCTCGCTGGCGGACATGGACAAGTCTCACGAGGCGGTCATGGGCCGCATCGCGGGATTGGCCGCCCCGCTCGCCCGGGAACAAGGCTCGCCCGATGGCTTTCGAATGATTGTGAACACCGGACGAGTCGGAAGACAGGACGTGAACCATCTTCATGTGCATATAATCGGTGGAACCCAGCCCCTGCCGGGCATGATTCAGAAATCGATCTAAAACGCATTTTTCGGAGCGAACACAATGGGCACATTCAGTATCTGGCATTGGTTGATCGTGCTGCTGGTGGTGGTATTGATCTTTGGCACCAAGAAGCTTGGCAACATGGGCTCGGATCTGGGCAAGGCGGTGCGCGGCTTCAAGGAAGGCATGAAGACCGAGAATGACCAGGGCGCATCCGCGAAGCTCGAATCGGAAGGCGCCAATCAAACCATCGATGGCGAGGTCAAGGAAAAGTCGAAAAGCTGAGCTGGCCGGAACTTCGTGACTTTCGACGATGTTCGATTTCAGCTTTACAGAAATATTCGTGATTGCCGTGGTCGGACTGATCGTAATCGGTCCGGAGCGGCTGCCGCGCGTTGCGCGCACCATGGGGCATCTGTTCGGCCGCATGCAGCGCTATGTCTCCGAGGTCAAGGCGGATATCAATCGGGAGATGGAGCTGGAGGAGCTGCGCAAACTCCAGAGCAGCATGCAGGACGCTGCACGCGAAATCGAGCAGGGCGTTTCGAGTCAGGTCAGTTATATCGAGAACGAGGTCAAGGAGGCCGAGAGCGAAGCGAGGAAGACGCTCGATTCGGCCGCCTCGGAACCCTCTCAGGTAAACGAGATGTCCGGAGCGCAGGCGCCAGCCCCGGACAACCCCGAATCGGAGGCTCGGCCGCTGCCGCAGATGGAGCTGGGTCTCGAGCCGGACTCACGCGCTGCGGACAGTCAAAAACCCTGAAACCGCCTGGCGCACGTTCAGGCGTTCACTCCACACGCGTCACCCATACGCAGGCTGATCGATGAGCGAGCCCGAATCATTCATGTCGCACCTGATCGAGCTCCGGGACCGGCTGCTCCGCTGCGTGCTCGCCTTTCTGCTGGTGTTCGTCTGCCTGTTCCCGTGGGCCCGGGATATCTACACCGTGTTGGCCAACCCGCTGCTGGCGGCCCTGCCGCGCGGCGGCCAGATGATTGCCACCGAGGTCACCGCGCCGTTTTTTGTGCCGGTGAAGGTCACCATGCTCGCGGCACTCGTCATCGCGCTGCCCTACCTCCTGTACCAGGTGTGGGCATTCGTGGCGCCGGGGCTTTACGCTCACGAGAAAAAGCTGGTCTTGCCGCTCGTTCTGACCAGCACGCTGCTGTTCATCGCCGGGATGTCGTTCGCGTACTTCGTCGTATTCCCGGTGGTCTTTCACTTCATCACCTCGATCGCGCCCGAAGGCGTGGCGGTAATGACCGACATCCAGAAATACCTGGACTTCGTCATTACGTTGTTCATCGCCTTCGGCGTGACGTTCGAAGTTCCGGTTGCCGTGGTAATTCTGGCGAGGGCCGGCGTGGTCAGCGTGGCAAAACTGCGGGAGGCGCGACCCTACGTCGTGGTCGGAGCCTTCGTGATCGGCGCCATTTTTACGCCGCCGGACGTGGTGTCGCAGATTCTGCTGGCCGTGCCGCTATGGCTGCTTTACGAGGTCGGCATCATCATCGCCGGCTGGGGGGCAAAGGCAGAGAACGCGCCCCAGTCCGACTCGGCAGGCTAGCGAAAGCTACTCGAACGCCGTCTGCCGGGGCGGTCTCGGCCGCTTGCCGACGTTGACGGTCACGTCCATCGACTGGCGGTTGCGCATGATGGTCAGTCGCGCACTGCGGCCTGGCTGTAGCGCAGCAATCAGATTGAGCATCGAGTTCGAATCGGTAACGGGTTTCGACTCGACGGCCACCAGGATGTCTCCGGGCTTGATTCCGGCTTTCTCGGCGGGACCGCCGCGCTGAACCCCGGCAATCAGGGTGCCGTTGGTGTTGGCCAGTCTGAACGACTCGGCCAGTTCGGGCGAAAGATCCTGCACCTCTACCCCGATCCAGCCGCGGGTCACCGAACCGGTGCGCACGATCTGCTCCAACACCGCTCGTGCGAGATCCGCAGGTATCGCAAAACCGATGCCGAGCGACCCGCCCGTCCTCGAGTAGATGGCGCTGTTGATCCCGATCAGGTTGCCGGCTGCGTCCACCAGCGCCCCGCCCGAGTTGCCCGGGTTGATCGCAGCGTCAGTCTGGATGAAGTTTTCAAATGTGCTGATGCCCAGGTGACTGCGCCCCAGCGCGCTGACGATCCCCATGGTTACGGTCTGCCCGACGCCAAAAGGGTTGCCGATGGCGAGGACGACGTCCCCGACGCTGAGTTTGTCCGGCTGTCCAAAAGTAATCGAAGGCAGCTCGGCCAGATCGATCTTGAGCACGGCGAGGTCGGTTTCCGGGTCGGTACCGACGGTCCGGGCCGGTGCCTTGCGCCCGTCGGCCAGCGCGATCTCGATCTCGTCCGCAGCTTCGATGACGTGATGATTGGTCAGTATGTAGCCTTCGGGGCTGATTATCACGCCGGAGCCGAGACTGGCCGTCTGACGCGACTCGTTGTCGAACTGGTCTCCGAAGAAGCGGCGAAACAACGGGTCGTCGATGAACGGATGGCGGGGCAGCTTTGCCTCCTTTGTCGTAAACACGTTGACGACCGCCGGCATCGCCTTGTGCGCCGCCTGACGGAGGCTGACGGCCGACGTGTCGGTGCTGCGCGCAGGCATCTCGCGCAGGGTGACGATGCCGTTCCTGGCGCCCTGGAGGGTGAGCAGATCCGGTCGCAGCGTGGCAACCACGAACAGCACGCCAAGGCAGACGGTGACGGTTTGGGAGAAGATGAGCCAGAACTTGCGCATGGTACGGCGCCCGGAGCGGGTCCTAGGGCTGCCTGAAGAGAACCGGTGACATCAGCCAGATTATTGCGTATTCCAGTGCGCGGTAGAAGGCGAGCGCGCCCTTCGCCTCGCGGCGCGGCTGAGCCGGTTGGGGAAATATCTTTGCAAATCCGTGCGTTGCTGTAAGGCGCCGGGTTTGACAAGGATTGCGGGCATCCACTAAACTTCGCGCCTTTCGCTAAGACCGCAACCGCGGACGCTCCCGCCATGAAAACCTATTCCGCCAAGCCGCGCGAAGTGACGCACGGCTGGTATGTTATCGACGCGACCGACAAGGTGCTTGGGCGCCTGGCCGTCGAAGTCGCCCGCCGGCTGCGCGGCAAGCACAAGCCGATTTTCACGCCGCATGTCGATACCGGCGACTTCGTCGTTGTCGTGAACGCGAGCAAGATCCGGGTGACCGGCAGCAAGGCTGACAACAAGACCTACTATCGGCATACGGGTTTCCCCGGCGGGCTGCGGTCGACGACTTTCGGCAAGCAGCAGGCGCGCTTTCCCGATCGTGCGCTTGAGCTGGCCGTGAAGGGCATGCTGCCCAAAGGCCCGCTCGGCTACGCAATGCTGAAGAAACTCAAGGTCTATGGCGGCGCGGAGCATCCGCACGCTGCGCAAAAGCCCCAGTCGCTGACGGTATAAGGACATCCGATGGTCAATCCGCAATCGAATTACGGAACCGGACGTCGCAAGACGGCGGTGGCACGTGTTTACCTCAAGCCCGGCAAAGGCGCGATCGTCGTCAACGGCAAGCCGCTCGACGAGTTCTTTTCCCGCGAAACGGGTCGGATGATGGTGCGCCAGCCGCTGGAACTGACCAGCATGCTGTCCACCTTCGATATCAACGTGAACGTCACCGGCGGGGGCGAAACGGGTCAGGCCGGTGCAGTGCGCCACGGAATTGCCAGGGCCTTGATCGAGTACGACGAATCGCTCAAGCCGGCGCTTAAGAAGGCGGGTCTGGTTACGCGCGATGCCCGCGAAGTGGAGCGCAAGAAAGTCGGCCTGCACAAGGCGCGACGCCGCAAGCAGTTCTCCAAGCGATAGGCGCCCAAACCGGGTTCTGCGAAGAAGCCGCCTGCGGGCGGCTTTTTTGTTGGCATTTGATTGCGGCGCCTGGACTTCAAGTTATATCATCGCAGTAGTCGATAAGGCTTTGTGCGAAATGATAAAAGTAGGCATAGTGGGTGGCACGGGATACACCGGGGTCGAGCTTCTCCGGATTCTTGCCGCCCATCCATCGGTGACGTTGCGGGCCATCACGTCCCGTGGGGAGGCGGGCGTTCCGGTGGCGGATATGTTCCCGAGTTTGCGCGGCAAGGTCGACCTCAAGTTTGCGGACCCGGCCAGCGCTCGCCTCCCGGATTGCGACGTGGTGTTTTTTGCGACCCCCCACGGAGTGGCCATGGAGCAGGCACCCCGATTGGTGGAGTCCGGCGTCAAAGTCATCGACTTGGCGGCCGATTTTCGGATGACCGATCTGACGCAATGGACGCGCTGGTACAAACTGGAGCACTCGGCGAAGGACCTCCTCGCCGAAGCGGTTTATGGCCTTCCGGAGGTGTATCGCGACCAGATACGCAAGGCCAGAGTCGTGGGCAATCCAGGCTGCTACGCGACATCGGTGCAACTCGGGTTGCTGCCCTTGGTGGAAGCTTCGGTCGTCGACTGCACCCACCTGATCGCCGACGCGAAGTCGGGGGTCAGCGGCGCGGGCCGCAAGGCGGAACTCAATATCCTGTTCTCCGAGGCATCGGATAATTTCAAGGCGTACAACGTTGGCGGCCATCGGCACCATCCCGAGATCATCGAGCACCTGTCGAAGGTGGCGCGTACGCCGGTGGGGCTGACGTTCGTGCCTCACCTTACCCCGGCGATACGCGGCATTCACGCGACGCTCTACGCCCGTCTGACACGGGATGTCGACGTTCAGCAACTGTTCGAACGGCGTTATGCCGACGAGCCGTTCGTCGACGTCATGCCGCCGGGATCGCATCCGGAAACGCGGTCGGTCCGCGGGGCCAACGTGTGCCGCATCGCGGTCCACCGGCCGGGCAACGGGGACACCGTCATTGTGCTCGCGACGATCGACAATCTGGTCAAGGGTGCCGCCGGTCAGGCGGTGCAGAACATGAATCTGATGTTCGGGCTTTCCGAAACCGCCGGACTCGAGCACACGGCGCTTTTCCCGTGACCGTCATCCGAACCCTCAAGCGCCGATTCGGCATTTCCGCGCCGCGTGTGGCAATTCAGACGCACGTTGCGTGGTACTGGCGATGGCTGAGCATTGTTCTGGTCATCGGCGCGGTCATGGGACTTGGCTGGATATCGTTCGACCTCGGGCGGCGCTATGCCGGGTTCGACCGCGGCGAGGCGGAGCGCCAACAGGTCCGGCTGGAGGAGCTGAATCAGAAGCTGCAGGACGAGAACGCCGGTTTGCGCAAGGAAATTGCAGCTGCAGAGCGCCAGCTCCACATCGAGCTGTCGACGCAAGGCAACCTATCGGGTCAGATCCGCGCGCTGTCGGAAGAGAATGCGCTGCTCAAGGAGGATCTCGCGTTCTTCCAGACCTTGATGGCGTCGGGAGCGGACCCGGGCGGCATTTCGGTCAACCGCTTTCGCGTCGCCCCGGACGCGTTGCCCGGCGAATATCGCTACCGACTGCTGATCGTGCAGTCGAAGCAGCGGGTGCGCGAGTTCAAGGGCCATCTGCAACTGATCGTTGATTTCGAGTACGGCGGCCGGCCGTCGGTAATGACGTTACCCTCGGGAGAAGAGACGTCCAAAGCGTATACTTTGACCTTCAAGTTCTACCAGCGCGTCGAAGGCACTTTCATCGTCCCCCCTGGCGCTGTCGTCAAGAAGGTGCAGGTCCGGATTCTTGAGAACGGCGACCCCACGCCGGTTTCCACGCAAACTGTCACGCTTTCTTGAAGGAGACCCTTCAATGTTCGGAAACAAGCCCACCAAACCGCAAAACCGCATCGACAGCCTGATTGGCACGGGCACCATCGTGGAGGGAAACATTGCCTTCACTGGCGGGTTGCGGGTCGATGGCCGCGTCAAGGGCAGCGTCACCACTGCGGACGACCAGCCAAGCACGCTGGTGTTGAGCGAGAAGGCGCAGATCGAGGGCGAGATACGTGTCTCGCATGCCGTCATCAACGGCACCGTCATAGGGCCGGTATTCGGCAGCGAGTACGTCGAACTGCAACCCAAATCCAATGTCACAGGAGATGTTCACTACCGGACGCTGGAAATTCAGCTTGGCGCGGTCGTGCAGGGACGGCTCGTTCACGAGGACGTGGACAAGGTGGGCAAGGTCGTCTCTTTCAAGGGCTCGGGTAACGCCGATTGACCGTTCCGAGCGAGCGGTCCGATAATGTTTCGAACCGGTGTATGCGGGAGCAAGGAATGAATGCAGTAAGCGAAATGCCTGCGCCGTTGGTGTTTACCGACAGTGCGGCAACGAAGGTCAAGGAGCTGATCGACGAGGAAGGCAATCCCGCGCTCAAGTTGCGGGTATTTGTTACTGGCGGGGGCTGCGCCGGCTTTCAGTACGGCTTCACGTTCGATGAAAGCGTCAACGACGACGACGCAACGATGGAAAAGAACGGCGTCAAGCTCCTCATCGATGCAATTAGCTACCAGTATCTGCTCGGAGCCGAGATCGACTACCAGGAAGGCATCGAAGGCGCGCAGTTCGTGATCAAGAACCCTAACGCGACGACGACTTGCGGCTGCGGGTCTTCATTCTCCGCCTGATGGCGTTGGGTTGACGCGCTCGAACGCAGAAGAAAAAAGCGGGGCTTAGAGCCCCGCTTTTTTTATCCATCGCGCGATTGAGTGGGTCGCGAAAACCTGGTGTCGCATTGATCGACGTTGCCCCCAACTCGCGCGCTGGCTGCGCTTGCGCTCACGGGCAGTCCCCTGCGTTGCTTCGCCTCCTCAGTCGAGCTTGGCCAGATTCGTTTCCCTGAGCAACTCGAGCCGGGCGAGCAGCGGTTCGGCCGACCGCTCGAACGCCGGGCGCAGCTCGGCGGTAATCGGTGGGCCGGGCGGCAGCGCCAGTTTCATCGGGTTGCGCTGAACGCCGTTAAGGGCGAATTCATAATGCAGATGGGGTCCGGTCGCCATGCCCGTGCTGCCGACATAGCCGATCGTTTCACCCTGAGCCACGCGCTTGCCTGGCCTGACCCCGTCCGCAAAGCGCGAAAGGTGACCGTAAAGCGTGCTGTACCCATTGGCGTGGCGAAGCATGATCACCCGGCCGTAGCCGCCCTTCCAACCCGCGTACTTGACGTAGCCGTTCGCGGTTGCCCGTACCCGCGTGCCGGTGGGGGCGCCGTAGTCGATGCCGCGGTGCGCGCGCCAGGTCTTCAGCACCGGATGAAACCGGGAGTTCGAAAAGCCGGACGTGATCCGCGAAAACTCCAGCGGCGAGCGCAGGAACGCCTTGCGCACATTGCGCCCATCGGGTGTGTAGTAGCCACCGTGGCCGTGATCGTCGCGGAAATAGACCGCCTGGTAGCGCACGTTCTGATTTATGAACTCCGCGGCGATAACCCGGCCCGCACCCACGAACTCATCTTCCACGTAGTTCGATTCGTAGATCACCGAGAATCGGTCGCCTTGGCGCAGATCACGGTGGAAGTCGATGTCGCTGGAGAAGATGTCTGCGATCTGAATGGCCACGTTTTCATGCAGACCCGCCGCATCGGTGGCGGCCAGGAGCGAGGTCTGGATGTCGCCGGAGCTGTGCATGATCCGGCTCTCGACCTCGGGGACTTCCTCGCTGGCAACGAAACCGTTGCCGGCCCGAACGACCAGAAGGCGCTTGCCGTTGGTGTTCAGGTAGCTGAGCCGCTCGAGTCTGCCTTCAGACGTCGTCACCGCGCGCACTGCCCGCCCGGGGACAAGCTGGTACAGCGACCGGACGCCACGGGCCTGCAACAGGTAGCTCGTTGCCTCGGCGTCGTCCACGCCGAGCCGGGCAAGAATGGTCCCCACGGTGTCGCCGCGCTTGATCCGCTCCTCCCGCCAGTACCTGGCAACGGCCGGTGGCTCGGCCGTCTGGGGGGCGGGCAGCGTGAGGCTTTCGGAGATTCGCCGCACCTCGAGGTCGGCCGGTACCGTCTCCGGAGCGATGCCGAAGGCGGCGACGACCCCAAAAAGAGGCAGGGCAGCCAGAATCAGTGGCCAGCGCGTCAGCGCTCTGGGTGCGGGACGGGCCAGCTTTTGAGCTAGAATTTCTTCTTTGTTCAAAGACATGCAGAAATTGTTTTTCAATCTGGCGCGGAGCTTAGCAGAATCCCGCTTGACCGCAAAACCGCAAGGCAAGTTGCGTTCCACAGTCAAGCCGGCCCGCAAACGCCGGCAGATGCAATCTACGGACGGATTCGGATGGACATTCAAGAACAACTAGAAGTGATCAGGCGGGGCGCCGACGAGCTGCTCGTCGAGCAGGAGCTGGTGGAAAAGATCCGGTCCGGCAGGCCACTGAGGGTCAAGGCCGGTTTCGACCCGACTGCGCCGGACCTGCATCTGGGCCATACGGTACTGATCAACAAGCTGCGCCAGCTGCAGGATCTTGGTCACCACGTGATCTTCCTCATCGGCGACTTCACCGGCATGATCGGCGACCCCACGGGGAAGAACGCGACGCGGCCGCCGCTGACCCGCGTACAGGTTGCGGACAACGCCCGAACCTATCAGGAACAGGTATTCAAGATCCTGGACCGGGAAAAGACCGAGATTGCGTTCAATTCAACCTGGATGGACAGAATGTCCTCGGCGGACATGATCCGGCTGGCCGCCCGGTACAACGTCGCGCGCATGCTCGAGCGCGACGACTTCGGCAAACGCTACCGCAGCGGGCAGCAGATTGCCATTCACGAGTTTCTGTATCCGCTGGTGCAGGGCTACGACTCGGTTGCCCTGCGTGCCGACCTGGAGCTGGGCGGCACCGATCAGAAATTCAATCTCCTGATGGGGCGCGAGCTGCAGCGGGACTATGACCAGCCGGCGCAATGCATTCTGACGATGCCGCTGCTGGAAGGGCTGGACGGCGTAAACAAGATGTCGAAGTCCCTCGGCAACTACGTCGGCATCAACGAGGCACCGCAGGAGATTTTCGGCAAGCTGATGTCGATTTCGGACGAACTGATGTGGCGCTACATCGAACTGCTGTCGTTCGAGCCGTTATCGACGATTCGGCAGTGGAAATCGGAAGTCGGGGAAGGCCGTAATCCCCGCGATATCAAGGTCGGCTTCGCCCAGGAGATCGTCGCACGGTTTCATGGTTCCGCTGCCGCGACGCAGGCGCTGGCGGATTTCGAGGCCCGTTTCAAGCAGGGCGAGATACCCGCCGACATTCCCGAAATCCGGTTGTCCGCAGGTGCGGCCGCGATGCCGCTGGTCCAGGTGCTCAAGCAGTCGGGGCTGACGGCGAGCACTTCCGAGGCGATGCGGATGATCGATCAGGGCGGGGTCAAGATCGACGGGTCTAAGGTCAGCGACAAGGACCTGAAGCTCACCAAAGACACCTTCGTCCTGCAGGTCGGCAAGCGAAAGTTTGCGCGCATCGTTCTCACCTGAATCGTCGGCCGGCACAGACGCCCAGCCGGGGCCGGTTTTCGCCAGAAAACGCTTGACCCACTTTG
>CALJLA010000194.1 GCA_937983055.1 uncultured Pseudomonadota bacterium | reverse complement strand
GCTGCCCAGGCCTTCGAACGCTACGACCTGGTGTCGGCGCCGGTGATCGACGGGCGCAACCGGGTGGTGGGGCGGCTCACGGTGGCGGCGGTGGTCGACTATATTCGCGAGGAATCCGAGGCGGAACTGCTGGGGAAGGTAGGCCTTCGCGACGAAGACCTGTTTTCGTCGGTGTGGACCAGCGCGCGCAACCGCTGGCTGTGGCTCGCAGTGAATCTTTGCACCGCGTTCTTCGCCTCCCGGGTAATCGCGCTGTTCGAGGGGTCGATCGAGAAACTGGTGGCACTGGCGGCGCTGATGCCCATCGTCGCCGCCATCGCCGGCAACTCGGGCAACCAGACCATCGCGCTGATCGTGCGCGCCCTTGCCTTCGGCGAATTCAACAAGACCAATTCGCGCCGCCTGCTGCTGAAAGAATTGGCGGTGAGCGTGGTCAACGGCCTGATGTGGGGCGGCGTGGCCGGGCTGTTCGCCTGGTGGCTGTACCGCAATGCCGCGCTGGGCCTGGTCATGACCGGCGCCATGCTGCTCAACCTGATGGTGGCGGCGCTGGTCGGCATGCTGGTGCCGCTGGCGCTGCAGAAAATGGGACGCGACCCCGCCATCGGATCGAGCGTGCTGCTGACGTTTTCGACCGACAGCATGGGGTTCTTGATCTTTCTGGGGTTGGCGACGATATTTCTGATGTGACCGCCTGCGCGCCGGATGACCGGGGGCCCGCACCAATCCCTGGACAAACGGTCGAAGTGCGCATGCCAATTGCGCGATCCTGCGTCCTCCTCTGCGCCTGCCTGCTGGCCGGTTGTTCGCCGTTTCCGGTGCTGAACGCTTTTTCGCCCGCGGACCAGGCGCAACTGCAGGGCGACATCGATTACGGAGACCTGCCCCGCCAGCGCCTGGATGTCTATCAGCCGGGAGCGTCGGGCGTGCAGCCGGCTCCGGTGGTGGTGTTCTTCTACGGCGGCGCCTGGGACAGCGGCCGCAAGGAGGACTATCGCTTCGTGGGGCACACGCTCGCGTCACGCGGCGTGGTGGCGGTAGTGCCCGACTACCGGGTGTACCCGGCGGTGACGTTTCCGGTGTTCGTCGAAGACGCGGCGGCTGCAGTGGCGTGGACTCTGGACAACATCGGCCGCTTTGGCGGGAGCGCCGGTCGCGTCTACGTCATGGGCCATTCGGCCGGTGCGCATATCGCCGGGCTGGTGGCGCTGGACGAACGCTATTTGGGGGTGCACGGCAAGCAGCCGGGGCAGTTGCGGGGGTTTATCGGGCTGTCGGGCCCGTACGACTTTCTGCCGCTCAAGAGCCGGCGGTTAAAGCGCATCTTCGGGGACCCGGCGCCGGCGGACAGCCAACCGATCAATTTCGTGAACCCGGCTGCGCCGCCCGCGCTGTTGATCACCGGCGGCGACGACACGACGGTGATTCCGCGCAACACGCTGCGCCTGGCCGACCGGCTGTCGCAGACCGGCATCCCCGTACGCAGGATCGTCTATCCGGAGGTCGGTCACGGGCGTACGGTGGCGGCGTTTTCGTCGCTGGGCGATGGCTTGCCGGTGGTCGAGGAAGTGGTGCGCTTCGTGCGTTCTGGCGCTGCCCCTTGAGCCGCAACGCGTTCTCCGGCGTCGCCGCGGGACATCCATGGCGACTGTCCCTGCGTATCCTGAAGCAGTGTAAGGTTTCGGGCAGCCTGCCGACAGAACCGCTCCAGGAGAACTGTACATGCTGATTCGCAGACCCGCCGATATCGCCCCTTCGGAGATCACCCCGCATTCCGTGTACCGGCGCCGCCGCGAGTTCATGCTGTCGGCCGCGGCACTGGGCGCGGCGGCGCTGGCGCCGGGATTGGGCGATGCGCGCGCCGCGACGAAACTGGCGCCGCTGGCGAAAAGCCCGTTGTCCACGAGCGAACAACTCACGGCTTACGATGCGGTCACCAGTTACAACAATTTCTACGAGTTCGGCACCGACAAGGAAGACCCGAAAGAGCGTGCCGGTTCGCTCAAGACGCGTCCGTGGACGGTGCAGGTCGATGGCGAGGTGAGCAAGCCGCAGACCTTCGGCATCGAAGACCTGCTCAAGCTGGCGCCGATGGAAGAGCGCATCTACCGGCTGCGCTGCGTCGAAGCCTGGTCGATGGTGGTGCCCTGGGCCGGTTTTCCGCTGGCGGAACTGGTCAAGCGGGTACAACCTACCGGCAACGCGAAGTTTGTCGAGTTCGTGACGCTGCTAGATCCGGCGCAGATGCCGGGCCAGAAGATTCCGGTACTCGAGTGGCCCTATGTCGAAGGGCTGCGCCTGGACGAGGCCATGCATCCGCTGACGCTGCTCACCTTCGGGCTGTACGGCCAGGTGCTGCCCAACCAGAACGGCGCGCCGGTGCGCATCGTGGTGCCGTGGAAGTACGGCTTCAAGAGCGGCAAGTCGATCGTGCGCATCCGCTTCACCGAGCAGCAGCCCAAGACGTCGTGGATGCTGGCCGGTCCGCGCGAGTACGGTTTTTACTCCAACGTGAACCCGACGGTCGATCACCCGCGCTGGAGCCAGGCGCGCGAGCGCCGCATCGGCGAATTCCGCAAGCGTGACACCCTGATGTTCAACGGCTACGCCGACCAGGTGGCCAGCCTGTACGCCGGCATGGACTTGAAGAAAAACTTCTGATTTCCATCTCACCACAGAGACGCAGAGGCACAGAGAAGACCAAGAGCTGGAATGAAGACGCGGTAAGTTCATCAGACGAAGCCGCGCGACTGATTGACCGCGGCCTCTCTGTCGATCTCGATGAACCCGCTCTTGCAGTTCTCTGTGCCTCTGTGTCTCTGTGGTGAACACGAAACCTGAACCATGCAGCCCAAACCCGAACAGATCACCCGCATCAAGGCGGCGGTGTTCGCCGTCTGCCTGATTCCGCTGGCGCTGCTGGTCTGGCGGGCATTGACCGGCGGGCTGACGGCCAACCCGATCGAGGACATCACCCACCACACCGGCTGGTGGACGCTGACTTTCCTGATGGTCACGTTGTCGGTGACGCCGTTGCGGCTGCTGCTTAACGCGCCGTGGCTGCTTCGGCTGCGGCGAATGCTCGGGTTGTTCGCGTTCTTCTACGCCTCCCTGCACTTCTCGACGTGGCTGGTGCTCGACCAGTTCTTCGACTGGGATGCCATGCTGAAGGACATCGTCAAGCGGCCCTACATCACGATCGGGTTTACCGCCTTCGTGCTGCTCACGCCGCTGGCGGCGACCTCGACCAACGCGATGGTGCGCAGGCTGGGTGCCCGCCGCTGGCAGGCGCTGCACCGGCTGGTCTATGTCATCGCGATTCTCGGCGTGACCCATTTCTGGTGGCTGGTGAAGAAGGACATTCGCGAGCCGCTGGCATTTGCGATGCTGCTGGCGATCTTGTTCGCCATCCGGGCCTGGCATGCGCTCGGAAAGCGCCGTCGCGGCTCAGCCGTGATGCAGCGCACGCTCTGAACGCGGTTGCCTGGGCGCAGGCCAGCCGCTACAGTCGGGCGCGGAGGTGAAGCATGCGGGTCGGCGTTCCACGGGAGATCAAGGATCATGAATACCGGGTCGGTCTGACCCCGGCGGGCGCGCACGCGTTGGCCGCGCGCGGCCACCAGGTGCTGGTCGAACGCGGGGCGGGCGCCCGCGTCGGTTTCGACGATTCGGCCTATCGCGATGCCGGAGCGAAGATCGTCGACGGCGCACGCGCGGTGTATGCCGCCGACCTGGTCGTCAAGGTCAAGGAGTTACAGCCGTCGGAGTTTCCTCTGGTGCGGCGCGGGCAGATCCTGTTCGCGTATCTGCATCTTGCCCCCGATGCGCAGCTGCTCGATGCGCTGCTGAAGAGCGGGGTGTCCGGCATCGCTTACGAGACGGTGACCGATGCGCGCGGCAATCTGCCGCTGCTTGCGCCGATGTCGCGCATCGCCGGGCGGCTGTCGGTCCAGGTCGGTGCCTGGGCGCTGCAGATGGCCAACGGCGGCAGCGGCGTGCTGCTCGGCGGGGTGGCCGGCGTGCCGCCGGCGCGGGTGGTGGTGCTGGGCGCCGGCGCCTCCGGCAGCCACGCAGCGCAGATGGCGGTAGGCGTCGGGGCCGACGTAACGGTGTTCGACATCAACGTCGAACGCCTGGCTCAGCTCGACGATCTCTATGCCGGGCGTCTGAAGACCTGTTACTCCGAGCCGCTGGCGGTCGCCGAGCATGTGGCGCACGCCGACCTGGTGGTCGGCGCCCTGCTGGTACCGGGTAAGCTGGCGCCCAAGCTGATTTCGCGCCAGCTGCTGGGGCGGATGAAGCGCGGCTCGGTGCTGGTGGACATCGCCATCGACCAGGGCGGCGTGGCGGAAAGCTCACGCCCGACGTCGCATTCCGAACCGTTATTCGTCGAATCCGGCGTGGTGCACTATTGCGTGCCGAACATGCCCTCGGCGGTGGCGCGCACCGCGACGCTGGCGCTGACCCAGGCGACGTATCCCTACGTGCTGGAACTGGCCGACCGTGGTCTCGGCGCGCTGGCCGACGACGAAGGGTTGGCGCAGGGGCTGCAGATCCATGAAGGCGAAGTCACGCACCGCGGCTTGGCCGAAGATACCAGGACGCGCTATCAGCCCTTCGAGACCGGCGCGGCTGGGTGATCTTCGCGCTCAGTACGCGCAGCGATGAAGATACCGGCGAGCAGCACGACGAAGCCGGTGAACTGCAGGGTCGTGAAGCGCTCGCCCAGCAACAGCCAGGCGAGCAGCGCCGAGCCCACCGGCTCGCCGAGGATCGACAGGGCGACAAAGGTGGCCGACAGGCGGCGCAGCGCACAGTTGAGCACCGTGTGGCCGATGAGCTGCGGGCCGATCGCCAGCGCGGCGATGAAGATCCACGCCCCGGAGGGCACTTTGGCGACCGATTCTCCGGTAACAAACGCGGCAATCAGCAGCGCGAGCGCGGCGAAGGCATAGGCAAGCCAGACATACGCGAGCAACCCGACGTTTGAACGCAGGCCGCGCCCGATCAGCAAGTAGCCGGAAGCGGCCAGCGCGCCGGTCAGCGCCAGGGAGTTGCCAAGCAGCGGTGCCGGCCCGCCGGTGCTGCTGCCCCAGTCGGCGATGAAGACCAGCACCGTGCCCGCGAGGGTGACGGCGATGCCGGCCTGCTGCAGGCGGGGCGGCACTTCGTGCAGCAGCCATGCCGACAGGATGGCAACCCAGATTGGATTGGTGGTGACGAGCGCGGCGCTGCTGGCGACCGAGGTGTGCTCGAGGGATGCGATCCAGGTCCAGAAATGCAGCGCCAGCAGCAGGCCGGACGCGGCGCAGACCGCCAGGTCGCGCCGGGACAGCCGCAACAATTCTGCGCCGGCGCGCGACCACGCAAACGGTGCCAGCAGCAGCACTGCGATCGTCAGGCGCCCGGCGGCGATCGCGGCGGACGAAGCGCCTTCGGCCTGCGCATAGCGGACAAGAATGGACGCGGTGGAAACCACCACGACTGCGACCGCGAGCAGCAGGAAGGACGCGCCGCGGCTCACGTCCAGATCATCGCCGCAGCGGTCCCGAAAGGGTCAGTGAACCTGGTCGGGCGGAACCGGCAGCCCCGGCAACGCGAGCACTTCTATGCCTTCTTCGCGCAATTCCTGCACGTCGTCGCTGGACGCGCGGCCGCGTATCGAGCGCGCCGCGGTCTCCTGATAGTGAATGCGTCGCGCTTCATCCGGAAAGCGCTCGCCGACATCCTCGGTATTGGCCATCACATGCTCGACCAGCTTGCGCCGGAGCGATTCGACGATCTGCCCGCTGACCGCGGTATCGCGCGTCTCGCCGGACGCCATGCCGGCGCGGGTGTTCACGTAAGGCGCCGAAACCTGGCGCGACACGCTGATCGAGCCGCACACCGGGCAGGCAATCTTGCCCGACTCCGACTGCAGGTCGAACTCCTCCGCCGAGGTGAACCATCCCTCGAAGCGATGCGAGCTTTCACAAGCCAGGTCGTAGACGATCATATCGGTATTGGATAAGTGACTTCTTCGATAAAACGCGTCTTGCTGCACAACGGATAAGCGCAATCGAAGTTTAGCGGATTTCATGCCAGTTACCGGTATGGCCGCGTGACGCCAGACAAGGTTCCCGTGCTCGCCGGGCCGCTGCGCATTTTCACTGACATCAATGGCATAGGCACGATCGACACAGCGGCTTTGCGCGCCGCGGCGCGCTGCCGTAACGACGGTTTTTCGACCTGCCCAAGCGGTGACGACACGGGGCCGCGCTTGACCGCAGCCGGCAACTCTCGCTGGCTCAGCCCACGGCCGGCGCCGGGGCGCCATGCCGGCTCCGCCATTCCTCGATCAGGGAATAGACGGCCGGCACCACGACCAGCGTGAGCAACGTCGATGTGACCATGCCGCCGATCACTGCGACCGCCAGCGGAGCGTTGGTCTCGGCGCCGGCGCCGAGACCAAGCGAAGCCGGGAGCAACGCGAGAATCAGCGTGAACGACGTCATCAGCACCGGGCGCAGCCGGGTTGGACAGGCGTCGAGCAGCGCCTCGCCGACCGCCATGCCTTGCAGCCGCCGCTGGTTGGTGAGGTCAACCAGCAGGATCGAGTTCTTCGCCACCAGGCCGACCAGCAGCACCAGCCCGATCATGGAGTAGATGTTCAGGGTATGGCCGGTGGCCCACAGGGCTGCGAACCCGCCGATGATCGCCAGCGGCTGCGCCAGCATCACGTAGAACGGCTGCAGAAAGGAATTGAACTGGCTGGCGAGCACCATGTAGAGGAGGACGATGGCCAATGAGAAAGCAAAGGCGATGTAACGCACCGTCTTCTGGAATTCTTCGGCCTGGCCGGTGAAGCGCACCGCGTAGCCTGCCGGCAGCACTTCGGCGGCGACCCGCTGCACGGTGGCGACCGCGTCGCCGAGCGGCACCGAGGGGCTGGCGTAGAAGTTGGCGGAATACTCCAGGTCGAAGCGGTTGACCGTGGCCGGCCCCACCGTTTCGCGCCAGCGCGCAATCGTGTCCAGGCGCACCAGTGCGGCCTCGCCGCTGCGCAGGTAGATCTTGCTCAGGTCGGCCGGCTGCCGGAACTCGCCTTCGCGCGCCTTCAGGCGCACTTCATAGCGCTGGCCGTCGCCCGGCTCGTCGTTGAAGCGGGCAACGTCGACCCCGCCGGTGAGCATGTTGACCGCCATCGCAAGCTGCTCGGTGCTGATGCCGAGCGCATTGGCCCGGCTGCGGTCCGGTTCGAGGATGACCTGCGGCAGCTCCAGCTGCAGGTCGAGATCGATGCCTTCCAGACCGGGCTGCGCCTGCAGTCGCTGCTCGAGCAGCGGCGCGTAGCGCGACAGTCCCGCGAGGTCCGGCGCGGCGAGCGCGAACTGCAGCGGCTCGCCCCGGCCGCCGCCGACGATGCCGGGGCCGGCCACCGAGCCGCGGATGCCGCTCACCCCGGCAAGATCGCGACGTACCTCGGCCATGATCTGCTGCTGGCTGCGGGTGCGCTGCGCCTTGGGCGTCAGGCGCACGATAACCCGGCCCTGGTTGACCTGGCCGGCCGACCCGAACCCGATCAGCGAGAACCGGTTGGCCACTTCCGGATGCCGTGCGATCAGGGCCTCGACCTCGCGCAGCTTGCCGTCGGTGTAATCGATGCTCGAGCCCAGCGGCGTCCTGAAGTTGACGTAGAACTTCGCTTCGTCGGTGTCTGGCGCAAAAGCCTTGCCGAGCTGGCCGAAGAACCAGAAGCTGGTGGAAAACGCTGCGACCGCCGTGAGGATCACCACCCAGCGGTGGCGCAGGGCCAGCGAAAGCAGCGCGCGGTAGCCGGCGTCGAGCGCGTGAAACGGCCGGTCCAGCGCGGTATACAGCCGGCCGTGATTGCGGCGCACCTGCAGGTAGCGCGAGCACAGCATCGGCGTGAGTGTCAGCGACACGAACCAGGAGACGATGATGCCGACCGAGACCACCACTGCGAACGAGCGCAGGAACTGCCCCAGAATGCCGGAGATGAAGATCACCGGCGCGAAGATGCTGACCAGCGCCAGCGTCGAAGCCAGGACGGCGAACACCACTTCGCGGCTGCCGTTGAGCGCGGCCGACATCGGGTTCGGGTCGATCCGCTCGCGATGTCGATAGATGTTCTCGAGCACCACGATGGCGTCGTCGACCACCACGCCGATCAGCAGCAGCAGCGCCAGCATGGTGATCGAGTTGAAGGTGTAACCGGCGAAATACATTACCGCGATAGCCCCGAACAGGCTGACGGGAATGGCGGTGGCGATGATCAGGGTGGAGCGGAAGCTGCGCAGGAATACGAGAACCACCAGCGCGGCCAGCAGCGTGCCTTCGATCAGGTGCTGCCTGAGCGTCTGAACCAGCTCTTCGATGAAGACGGCGTCGTTCGATACGATGGTGAGCGTCATGCCTGCCGGCAGTGCCGGCACGATGTCTGCGGCCAGCCGACGCTCGACTTCGCGCACGATCCTTACCGTGTTGGCATTGGCCACCTTGGAAATGCCGATGCCGACCGTGCGCTCGCCGTCCCGGCGCGCGAGCTGGCGATAGTCCTCCAGCCCGTCCTCCACTTCGGCCACGTCGCGCAGGCGCACCGGCAGCCCGTCGCGGTGCGCCACGATCATCTGCGCGAGGTCGTCGACCTTGTGGAATTCCAGGTCGAGCTTGACCAGATGCTCGGTCTTCTCGCCGGTCAGAAAGCCACCGGCGAGCGCCACATGCTCGCGCCGGAAGGCGCCAGCCACGTCGGCGGCGGTGACGTCGAGCGCGGCCATGCGCGCCGGCAGCAGATTGACGCGGATGGTGCGGTCGCGACGCCCGCCGAGGCGCACCTCGCCGACCCCATCGATCGTTTCGAGCTTGCGCTTGATCACGTTGAAGGCGTACTGGTTCAGCTGCTGCTGGGTGCGGTCGCCGCCGAGGCCGAGCCAGACGATTGGCGAGGTGTTGGTTTCCACCTTCGCCACCACCGGCGGATCGGTGTCGGCGGGCAGGCGGCGCAGCACCTGGTTCACTTTTGCCTGTACTTCGTTGAAGGCGACGTCGACGTTCTTCTCCAGCACGAAGCTGATGTCGATGCGCGACACGCCGGGCGAGGAAGAGGACTGGATGTGCTCGATGCCCGGCACGCTGTTCACCGCGCTTTCGATCACGTTGGTCACGCTGGCGTCGATGACGGCCGGATTGGCGCCGTCGAGGGCGGTGTAGACCGACACGACAGGCAGTTCGACATACGGCAGCCGGTCCATGCCGATGCGTTCGTAGGCGATCCAGCCGAACAGCACCAGCACCGCATTGAGCATCAGCGCCAGCACATGCCGGCGGATCGACAGTTCGGGCAGCGTCATCGAACGGGTCCTCCGCGCGGCTTGCCGGGCCGGTCAGGTCCCGGGTGCCTGCACCGTTACCGGCGCGCCATCGGCGAGAAAGCCGGCGCCGTCCACTGCGACGGACTCGCCGGGCTGCAGCCCGGCGGTGACCTCGATCAGCCCGTCGCGCTTGAAGCCGGTCTGGACCACCCGCTGGCGGGCCGTGTCCTGCTCGACTACATAAACCACCGTGCCGGCCGGACGCAGCACCACGCTCTGTTCCGGCACCACGACGGCGGACTCGCGCACGTCGATCACGACGCGGGCGTTGACGCTTGCCCCGGGCCGCCAGCCCGGCGCATCGCGCAGGCGGACAATGGCGTTGACCGCGCGGCTGGCGGTGCCCACGGCCGGCTTGATTTCGGCGATGCGCGCCTGCAGCGGTTCGGCCGACACCGACGGCGCGCTGATCGTCACCGGCAGACCGACGCGGATGCTCGGCGCGACGGTCTCGGGGAAGGGCAGGTAGATGTTCAGCACCCGGGTGGACACCAGCCGGAACATCGGCGTGCCGACCGACACGTAGTCGCCCTCGGAGACGATCGGCACGTCGATGCGGCCGTCGAGTGGCGAAGTCACCCGCGTTTTTGCCAGGTCGGATTCGGCGCGGGAGAGCTGCGACTTCGCGGCGTCGAGCTGTTCCGACAGGGCGCGCAGCTGGGCGAGCGATTCGTCCAGCGCATTTTGCGAGATGAAGTTCGACTTCACCAGTTCGCGGTTGCGCTCTACCACCGTCGCCTGGTTTGCATGCAGCGCTTCGATGCGCGCCACCTCGGCCGCGGCGGCCCGGCGCGCGAGCTGAAGGTTCTGCGGGTCGATCTGCGCCAGCAGATCGCCCCTCGCGACGGGCGCCCCGGCGCGCGCCAGCACGCGTACCACGCGGCCGGCAACTTCAGCGGTGACGGTGGGTTCGATCGGGCTCTGCACCGTGCCGACGGTGTCTTCGACGATCTCCAGCCGCAACTGCTGTGCCTGCGTCACCGTCACCAGGGTACGTTTCGGCGCAGTCGCCGTTCGCGCCGCGCTGTCGCCCGAGTCGCCGCAGCCGCTGAGCGCCAGGTTTGCACACAGGCATAACGCCAGCAGCAGCGACCTCGACAAGGCGCTCATTCGGGCAGCCGGTGCTCGCCCGCGTACAGATCTTCGATTCGCTCGCGCGCGCGAATCAGATGCATCTTTTTGCCGTCGATCATGATTTCCGCCGCGCGGGGGCGGGTGTTGTAGTTCGACGCCATGCTCATGCCGTAGGCGCCGGCCGACATGATCGCCAGCAGGCCGCCGGGTTCGAGCGCGAGTTCGCGATCGCGGGCGAGAAAATCGCCGGTTTCGCATACCGGCCCCACCACGTCCCAGCGCGCCGGCGCGGCGGCGGTGTCGCGCACCCTGCGCACGTCGTGATAGGCATCGTAGAGCGCGGGCCGCATCAGGTCGTTCATGGCCGCGTCGACGATGGCGAAGTTTCTGGCCTCGCCCGGTTTCAGGTACTCGATGCGCGTAAGCAGCAATCCGGCGTTGCCGACCAGCGATCGTCCCGGCTCGAGAAGAATCGGCAGCGCGCGCTCGCCGACGACCGACAGCAGGCGGCCGACCCAGTCCGCCGGGTCCGGTGCGGCCTCGTCACGATAGCGGATGCCGAGCCCGCCGCCGAAGTCCAGATGGTGCAGGTGAATGCCGGCCTCGCCCAGCCGGTCGGCCAGTTCGAGCAGCTTTCGCGCGGCGTCGATGAACGGCGCCGCGTCGGTAAGCTGGGAGCCGATATGGCAGTCGATGCCGACGGCTTGGAGGTGAGGACTTGCCTGGACCTTGCGATACAGCCGCGGCGCCTCGTCGAACGCCACGCCGAATTTGTTCTGCTTCAGGCCGGTGGAGATGTACGGATGGGTGCGCGCGTCGACATCGGGATTGACCCGCAGGCTGACGGGCGCGCGCCGTCCCAGGCTGGCGGCCACCTTCTCCAGCCGCTCGATCTCCGCCTCCGATTCGACGTTGAAGCACAGGATCCCGGCGGCGAGAGCCTCGCGCATCTCCGTTTCGGATTTGCCGACGCCGGAAAATACGATTCGGGCGGGCGCGCCGCCCGCGGCCAGCACGCGCTGCAATTCGCCGCCGGAGACGATGTCGAAGCCGCTGCCCAGCCCGGCAAACAGGCTCAGGATGGCGAGATTCGAGTTGGCCTTGACCGCGTAGCACACCAGATGATCGCGGCCGGCAAAGGCGCGGTCATAGGCAAGAAACGCCTCGGTGAGCGCCGCGCGCGAATAGACGTAGCAGGGCGTGCCGAAGCGCGCGGCTACTTCGGCGAGCGGCACGTTCTCGGCGAAGAGCTCGCCGTTGCGATAGTCGAAGGCGTTCACTGCTGGCGCTCTTCCTGCCGCTGTTCGGCCTTCCTGTCGTCTTCGGGCAGGTAGAGCGGGCCCTTGGCGCCGCAGGCACACAGCAGCGCGAGCAGGACTACGGCGGTGACGATGCGCATCGACGGTTCTCTCGGAAAGGCGGCCGAGTGTAGCACGCAGGCATCGACCGATTTCGCCGCGCGGGGCGGCGGTGAGCGCCCGGTCAGATCGCCAGGTACCAGCGGCCCCGGCGGTCGAGGTGCTCGCGGGCCCGCAGGTGGTCGGGGAAACTGCGCTCGACGATGCGCCAGAAGCGCTTCGAATGGTTCAGCTCGACGAGGTGCGCCAGTTCATGCACGACCACATAATCGATCACGTGGTGCGGCGCCTGGATCAGCCGCCAGTTGAGCCGCACCTCGCCCTTGGCATTGCAGCTGCCCCAGCGCGTCTGCGCGCCTGACAGCGACAGCCGCGCGGCGCGCACGCCCATGGCGGCCGCGTAATGGGAAACGCGCTCGGCAAACAGGCGCTGGGCGTGGCGCCGATACCAGGACACGACGCCATCGCGGATGCGGGTGTGGGCGCCGGCATCGTGCACGGTGACTCTGAGTCGCTGCGGGTCGACCAGCAGCGGCGGCGGCAGCACCGGCTGCACGCTCAGCTCAAGCTGCAGTGGCTGTCCGAGGTACTCGAGCACGGCGCTCTCGTCCCAGCGCAGAGTGCGCAGCTCGATGCGCGACCACACGTCGATCTTCTTCAGGATCCAGGCAGCCGATTCCTCGATGGCGGCGTCGATCCGGTGCTGCGCGCACTTCCACGGCGCGTGCACGGTAAGCCCCGCCTCGTCGACGGTGAATGCGATCGTACGCCGGCGCTGGCTGCGCTTGAGCAGGTAGGACACATCGCGCTCGCGAAGCCGCAGCGCGCGCGACTGCGCCACCAGCGCGGGGTCGATGCCGACCGTCTCGAGCAC
>CALJLA010000193.1 GCA_937983055.1 uncultured Pseudomonadota bacterium | reverse complement strand
CAGGCAGGCAACTGAAGCGACCGCAGAAAAGGCCTTGGCTCCGAGGTTGAAACCCGCGACTCCCTGGGTTCAAATCTAATGTACTGCCAGAACGGTCACGCCGGTCGAGGCAGGGGCGCGCACTGGCAGAGGCGGCAGCGGGGCAAGAATGGGCCGCGCCGGTCTGCGGCGCCGCCGGTGCTTCATCGCGCAATCAGGTCCGAGATGTGCGGATCCAGTTTTCCCCCCGGAAACATGTTCATGATCGCCATGCCATGACCGCCAAGGGGTGCGCCATGCAGTGTGACGTTTGAAAAGCCTTCGAGCTGCCTTGCGTGCGCGACGTCGACGTCATCATCTGTAGAAAAGAAGAGATGAACCTCGGTTGTCAGGTTCTGCGCTCTGCTCAGGAATTCAGCCAAGTCATCGTACTGTGCATCGAACTCGCCGCGAGCTCTAAGCTCGGCGATCTGCGGATAGGACAAGGTCAGTGGGCCCGTGATCTGTGTTCGCGCTCCAATCCCGATAACGCGATCGGCATTGAGCATGATTCCGAACATGATTGCCGCGTGGCTGCCGGCGGACAGGCCCATCGTAATCACATTTCTGTAGCGGCCTTTTTCCAGATAGCCGGCGAGGAAGCTGCGTGTTTCAGGGACGTTGCGGGAAATTCCGGGAATCCCTTTGAGGAAAAAGGCTCTGTTCAGATCTTTAAGGAAAATTTTATGAACGGGGTGCTGCTCCAAGGGACGTCTGAGCTCGAACACGCCAGGCGGCAGCGGAATTCCATTGCCGCCGAAACAGATGACGAGAGTGTCACTGGCAAACGGCTTAACCTCGAGAACAGCTTCGCTGGTCATGTCTGATAGTCCCGATGCCATGCACGAGCGAATGCTGTCTTTCTGGACAATGGTCTGGTCTATTCCGGCCGGAGCGCGGATGGGAAAGTGGCGTGCTGCAATGCCGGTCGGCCGGAGGTCACGGTCGACGTCCCCAGAGGAATATTTCTTACCGTCACAATCGATTTCCAGTCACTATTATACAACCTATGCGACGTCCTGCCGGTGCGATCACAAGGCGGGCATTCTGAGCCTCTGCCACCCCCTGCATTGCGAAGTACTGGACATTTGAGGCTAACCGATTGCGAAAGAGCAAGTCATCATGCTTCAGTAGAAAGCGAAGGGGAAGGCGGCGGAGCCGTGAGTTCAGCAGGAGGAATCGTGAGGCCAGCTTCTTGCAGTGCGATGAACTGAACCACATGCGGCATGAGTTGCCTGCATCGCGGGTGTCTCGCCTGTTCGGGAGGGCTTATCCCCTGCCGCGGACTTCCTCTTGGAAAGCACGCCAGTCCGGAGTCAAGCTTAGCGCATCAGAGGGTTGAGTTCGCACAGTTCAGGCGGAGGAGCGCGTTGACCGAGGAATCGGTTTGTGGACAGATGACAGTATGAACAGTGCGTCCATGTCGGGAAGAGTGTGCCTGATTACCGGAGCCACGGCCGGTATTGGTCGCGCGACGGCTCTTGATTTGGCGCGGCGTGGAGCAACGATCGTTGCGACCGGCCGGGACGCCGGGCGAGGTGCTTCCCTGATCGAGGAGATACGGGAGATGGGCGGCGGCGAGGCCGCCTTCATCCCTGCCGACCTGTCTTCTCGGCGTGAGGTGCAGAAACTGGCTGAGGAAGTCGGTACCCGCTATCCGCGTCTCGATGTGCTCATCAACAATGCCGGTGTCATGTTCGGGCAGCGGCAGCTGAGCCCGGACGGCAACGAAATGACCTTCGCCATCACTCACCTCGCACGCTTCCAATTGACCAACCTCCTGCTTCCCAAGCTCGCTGAATCGCCCTCGGCCAGAATCGTCAACGTTTCCTCGGATGCCCACCGGGGGGTCGCTCTCGACTTCAGCGATCTCCAGAATACGCGCAACTGTGATGGCTGGAAGGCCTATTGCCGTTCCAAGCTGGCCAATATCTACTTCACCTACGAACTGGCCTCTCGGCTCAGGGGATCGAAAATTTCAGTGAACGCGCTGAGCCCCGGGTTCGTCGCTACGAAGATCGGCATCGTCAACGGATATTCCTCCCGCGACAGATGGCAACAGACGACGCAGGTGGCAATCAGCGAGGAAGAGGGGGCGCAGACGAGCATCTTCCTGGCGACTTCACCATCGGTCGACGGTTGCTCGGGCATGTACTTCGTCAAGTGCCAGCCTGCCAGATCCTCCTATGTATCGTACAACAGGATGGCGGCAGCTCACCTTTGGGAGCGCAGCGCGGAACTCGTGCTGTGACCGGCGGAGAATCCGAGCGACAGATTTGTCGACAGCCTGCGGCGCAAGTGGTCGTGAGGCGGAAGCGTGCTACTTGAAGATGAACGTGCCTGTTTGAACTGTGTTCACAATGACACCTGTCTCCTTCGAATTTCCGGAGTTCCGGTACTGGAATAGGGCCGGCTGTCCGTAGGTGCCGAATCCAGGCAGGATTTCGCCGTCAGGCCCGACAGCCAATGGCTGGCACCAAAGGGGTGCGGGCGCTGCGGTGTCATTGAGGGGCACCGTGAAGGCGCCCAGGAACCCGAACTTTTCGGTGCGCGACGTCGGTGTGGCGCGAAAATTCGTGACGACGACGATCTCGTGCCGCTCCGTATCGAAGGTGAGCGCCAGCGGTGCTCCCGCCTCGACGAGGTCGGCGTGGCTGCGAACCTCATCCGCTACGACCTGGGCCGCAGGGATGAAGGTGGGCGCCTCGGCGGTTCGCGGGTTGGCAGTTGTGGCGTTGCGAAAGACATAGAATCCGGGACGGCCGGTCACAATCAATGTGCCACTTTCGTTGTGAAGCGCCGGAGCTGAAAGGAGCGGTTCGCCCAGGTAGTGCTCCAGGATGTAGTGCCAACAGGGGCTCATCACGCCGTTGCGATCCTCGACCGCCGTGATCAGAGTCTGTCTCCCTCGCCTGTCGAAGATCATCGAGCCGGCAAATATGACAACACTGTCATCGTCTCTGACGTAGGCCGCCGGGGATCCCCCGCTTTGATTGACGCCAATCTGTACCCTGTCGCTCGGCACGCCGGATGATCGCGTCGCCTGGTCTATGGGCTTGATGCTGGTCTGCGCGCCGCGGGCGCCCGGGGCATGGAGGTCTATGCGGAGGACATAGACAGGACGCAGAAACCGATGCAGGTGGAATTCGGGGTCCGGGTCGAATTCGACGACCAGGTAGAGTCTGTTTTCCACCACGACGGAAGATCTTACATTCCTCAAGGTGCCGGGGAAGCTCCTGCCTGATATGAACACCGACGATTCCATCCTGTACATGTCGAGCAAGCTTCCGCTCACAGGGTTCAGCTTGATGATCCACCCGCCGCGTGTGGCGCCCACGATTTCGTTTTGCGCCGTAAAGCGCAGGTCTCGCGGACTGCCGACAGGGTCGCCGGAGGTCGACGCAACATCGGCGACTGGGCGTTTCCAGACCGGTGACCCGTCGAAATTGTAGGCGACGATTTCTTTCGGGTTGGCGGCAAAGACGTGTCGTTTCGTATGCCCGTCAGGCGACGTGATCGTCGCCATCAGGACGCCACTCACCACCCGCTCCATGTGCCAATGACTCTGGGCAGCGAACGCCTGTGGCAAGTCCTCGCAGGGAGAGGTCCAGGCAACGGAGTCGTCCTGCAGGTCGTAAGCCACCAGGGCTGGGTGTTCGGCTGACTCGTAGGCGCAGACGGCGAGTTTCTCGCCAGTATAGGCGCCGAGATTGACCGCTGCTTTCGGTGAAATCACCGGGCTGTCGACGCGGTGCGCGCGGGTTATGGAGCGCAGTGGCGGGATGGCGTGAAAGGAGTTGTTCAGCAGGTTGCAATGCGCCATCGGGCAGCCGTCGCCATCGGGCGCAAGGGTGCTTCCGGATCTATCCATGGAGCCGGGTTTCCCCCAGATCCAGGCGGCGCTTCGCCAGGGCCCCCTTCAAGGGGCTGGGCCGCTCGCTTGCCTCAAGATCTCCAGCCCGCCTGCGTGAGATGGCAATGAAAGGGTAAGTCGTGCCGCCCCGGAGAGACAGAGCACCGTTGTGAGAGATCGCGCGAGCCGCTGGTGTCCTCGCAGGAGTCATGAGTATCCGAACGCTTCCGCGAGCATTCTTACCTCCGACAGGAACCCTTTTCCATCGCCCCGCCAGGCCAGGGGATCGTCGAGGTTGTTGTCCTGATCGACATATGGCCGCAGTTCGGGATCCTGCAGGAAAGACGGGTCCTGTCCGAATGCTGCGGATGGGGGGCCAAAGCACGCAAACGGCGACTCTTCAGGATGCATCATCGCAGAAATCGCCTCCTGATCAGTTCGGACTCCGAGCCACTCCGCGATGGCGGCCAGGTGCAATGCCGGTTGCTCCAGTAAATCCTCCCCGCGCAGCCGAAAGACCCTGTCTGCCGGGACTGTGTCCAGGAACGTGCCGATCGTCATGTGTATGCGGTACCAGGCAATCTGCGCATCGAGAACCGGTGGAGATGTGCTGTAGTCATAGCTGTCCACAAAGGCAGCGCAGGCTCTGCCCCATTCGGAGCTCAGCATCGAGCGGCCCGTGGACCGCGGGTGGCGCAGGAGGTGGAGGTATCTTGCTTCGGGGAAGGCCGTGGCATATCGCGCGATTTCCTCAGGGCTATCCACCATTCCCGGACTCTTTTCGACCAACCCGCAGGGCTGAACCGCTGTTGCGAGTTCGCGGAACACCTCAGCCGTGCTCTGGCCCAGGCGCATCCGCAGCCAACTCCTGGCCTCCAGGATGGTGCGGTCGTTCTGGCACCCAAAATAAATCTCAGCCACGGCGCGGAGGAGTCCATGTGCCAACCAGTTGAATCCGAGGCCGTGGAGGCGCCACCACTCGGCCATCGAATCGGCCGCATTCAGGTTCAGTTCGGGAACGCCATACAGCTGAGGGTGTTGTCCCAGCATCGTGCTGATGACTGAAGTGTAAGATCGGCCGGGAGCGAGAACGAACAGCGGTTCCATCAGTCAGGAGCTACGGGCAACAGGACAGCGGGTCGAGGGAACGGTCGGCGCGGGGAATTGAGTTATCGCCCGATGCAAGCCAGGAGGCGGCGGCTGATTCCATGGTCGATTTCCGGCTATCGTCATCTTGGCGGACCTTGGTTCTTTCTAACGGGTATACTTGAGAAAAAACTCGGTGATTGTTGCGGATGCGTTGAGTGCACTGCTGGGTTGGCCCAGCAGGAACGACAGTCTCTCCGCTGCAAAGGATCCGGGCCAGTGGTGGCCGAGGTCCGCGATGCTGCAGGATGCTACCTGTGCGTTGTTCGCGCAACCGCTGTAGGTGATGCAGTCGACGCGATTGTCGTTCGCATTGATCCGGTCTGGCGTCGTCGAGCAGCGGTTGTTCCTTACCCAGAAGCTCAGGGTATCAGGCACGGAGCGCAAGCGTCCGTGCTTTTTGAAGACCGCGCCCTCGCCACCTTGGTACGGCGCGTGCACATCCTTCAATCCATGAATGTGGAGAAGCGGGACCGGTCTTGACGGGGAGCACCTGGTGTCAGTGTCCTTGGGCGTTGCGCCAACCGGTGCGACCGCGGCGAACTGGTCACTCATGGTGCAGGCAAGGCGATACACAAGCTTTGCCCCGTTTGAGAAACCTGTGGCGAAAAATGGCAGGCGGTCATTCCCGAGGACCTTCTTGAGGTCGCCAATCATTGCCTTGACGAACGCTATGTCATCGATGTTTTCGGCTTGGGCGGGACCGCAGCAAAGGCCATCGTTCCAGGTGCGCTTGTAACCGGCCGGGTAGACGACGACAAAACCCGCCGCTCCGGCGACATCGTGCAGCAGCGAAATCTCGGCCATTGTGGAGGGTGATCCGGTGGCGCCGTGGAAAGCGAGTACGACACCGACAATCTTTCCGGAGCGGGTGTTGGTCGGCACGATGTAGTCGTATGTCCGTTTTTTCCCCTGGACGGAGATTTCCCGTGTCTTGCCGCCCAAATCTTTCGCTGTGGAGGTCCTGTCACATCCGGACAGGGCCAGGCCAACGACTGCGATGCCCAGAGCGAGTACCATGCGTCGAAATGCGCCGGAAAGGAGCGAAACCCCATCGGCCTTGCCGGGCTGTGAGGTGTGGCCCGCTGCCCGAGAGGCCGACGCAGGGCCCGGATTGGTCCAAGGGAATCGACAGGGCTTCGCCTCGGGGCGCGCAGCGGAACCGCGCGGGAGCTTGTACGGGAACCAATCTGACATCTCCGATATCGCCTCCTCAGATCATCTAAGTTCGCCTGGTTCGTCTGAACCGTCGGAAGACGGCTCTTTCACCCGTCTAGTATCGCTCCCAGCAAAAAAAACCCGTGTCACAAAAATGCGTAAATGGGCCGGTCACACCGGCACTGCCTCAGGCCTTGAAGCAGGAA
>CALJLA010000192.1 GCA_937983055.1 uncultured Pseudomonadota bacterium | reverse complement strand
TTCGATCGCCACCGTGGCCAGCACCGTGCGCACCCAGGGATCGCGCAGCACGTCGATGTAGCTGCGCACCACGCCCGGGCGCGGTTCGCCGGCTGGCGGCGGGGCGGGGCTGCGCCGCTGCTGTACCACCAGCACGATGCCCACCGACAGGAACAGCAGCGAGAATACGGCGAACACCGCGCGCCAGCTCAGCAGCTCGGCGAGCAGGCCGCCCATCGCCGGGCCAAGGATATTGCCGAGCAGGACCACGCCGAGAAAGCGCGCCAGTGTGGTCTGGCGCTTTTCGTACGGGGTGTTGTCGCCGATCCAGGCAAGCGCCAGGGGAATCATGCCGCCGGCGCCGATGCTGGGGAGGAAGGGAAGCACCGCCAGCCCGGTGAGCGAAGTCACGAACACCGTGGCGAGCGACATCGCCGCAGCGATGAAGGTGGCGCCGGCCACGATCTTGAGCTTGCCCACCCGGTCGCCAAGCGGGCCGTGCACCAGCTGGAACAGCCCGTAAGCCAGCGCAAAGGCGGTGACCACCACCGAGGCAACGGTCGGCACGACGCCGAAGTCGTCCGCCACGGTGGGCAGCAGGGCGTCGAACAGGCGCATGTTGGCGCCGGACACGAAGCCGGCCGCGGCCAGGGCGATGAGCGTGGCCTTCATTCGAAGCGGAACACCTGTGTCGCGTGGTCTGGCTGCTGCATGACGCTGGCTTGAAAAGCGTCGAAGTTATGCGATGCGTGCGTGCCGTGCAAGCCGCGCGAAAGGAAAACGGGAGGGCGCGGGCGCCCTCCCGTCATGCCGTGCCGGCACCACGGACCCTGCCGGCTCAGTCGATGCGCAGCGCGAGGTCCGCGCCGCGCGCACGCGCGCAGGCCTGCGAGACGATTGCCTCCTCCGCTGAACCGGGCCAGGGCGTGGAGAACGCCGACGCATGCGAACGGCCCGACCAGACCACCTGTCCGGCGCCACCTGCCTCGTCCGTCAGCAGCCATTGCGTCACGCCAAAGGTCCGACGCTCGCAATCGATCGCATAGTGCAGCCGCTGCGAACGGTGCGGGTACAGGCCATGCCCGAGGGTGATGGTGGCGGGGAAGGTGGTGGTGGACCATACCTGGGTGAACCCATCGGAGCGCTCGAGCGATTTCCAGTTCACCGCGACCACGGCATCGCCGTCGGCGGCCGGGGACACTGCCGGCCACAGTGTGGCCAGCGCGACGAGAAGCGCCGCCGCCGACTGCCTGACTGCGCGGGATGCGGCCGCAAAACCACGATTAAGGTCTGACATGCTCATCTCCTTTCCAAAAAGTCGCCGCGACTGCGGCGGATCGTTGCCACTGTAGGTGCCACCGCGCGGCGGCAGAATGCCTTGCGTGCGCATAAGCGCCATGCCGCCGACGCATGAAGTTTCCGGCCGATGACAGAAGCGCCCGCGCAAAACGAAGGCGGGAGCCCTGTCGGGCTCCCGCCGGCGTGTGCGCCGCCTCGCGTGCGGCCGGCGTTTCGTCTTCAGACGTTGGGGCGATCCTTCGGCAGGCTCTCGTACAGCCGGTTGAGGTAGCGGTCGATGCTGTGCCCCGCCGATTGCAGGAAGGCGCGCACCTTCTCGCTGAACCGCCTGGCCGACGATTTATCGGCGGCGCCCGACTTGTTCAAAACTGCTTCCATGACGACCTCCTTGTCAGTTGCAAAGCGGATGCTTTGCGCATGGGATCACTATAGGGGTGGAACCGCTGGAGAGAAATACAGTCCTGCGCATAGTAGACATGCCATTCGCGCATGGATGTCTCGACTGACCGCGAAGTGTCGGGATTTGCAGACAGCGCGCCGCGGCACACTTCTGCCGCGGATGAAGTGACGTGCCGCCGCCTGCGCGGCTCGAGAGACCGCCGCCTACGATGACGGCGGCCTGCGCCGGCCGCTTCCGCGGGTTCGCACATGCGCGCGGCGGCGTGGCGCCGCCGGCAGCGCGCTGAAATTGCCGCCGGCGGAGATGAATCCCCGACGGCGGCGAGGGTGTTACAGATGCACCCGATCGCTCATCAGGCGAAACGACAGCGCGCCGGGCAGACGCTTGGCGTCGGCCGTGCGGGCGGGCTGGCTTGCCGCCGGGGGCACGCCTTCGGACGATTGCGCGCGGCCGAAGAGCGATTGCAGATTCCTGAGAATGGCTTCCATGCTGTTTACTCCATAGCGTTGCGGGTGCGCCGCGCCGGCACGGCGGGCGACTTTCCGCGATGCCTACAAGATCGGCGCGACCGGCCTGCAAGTGAAGACCCTGATCGGGCATAGCATCTATGCCGCCAGTGCATCGGAGACGCGTCTCGCCGCAACGGTTGTGGCCGGCGCCGGCAGAGGCGGCCGTGCCGGGCGAGGGCAAGGGATACAATTCGGTCTCGCTGCGGCACGCACCTGTGCCGGTGGTTGTCGCAAGGCGGCGACAGCGACGCCACCGGATCGGCCGAGAACACGAGGAGGAGCGAATGGATAGTACTGACACCCGCTCGCAAAAGCGGCTTGCTTACTGGGTTGTGACAGCGGGCTTCGCGCTCGCGCTGATCTCGGCCGCGGCGGCGCTGCTGTCCGGCGTTGGCTACCAGATGGGCCTGTGGCATTTTCGCACCGGCTTTCAGATCATCCGCTGGGCCTTCTTCGGCGGTCTCGCTGCAGTGGTGCTGTCGCTGATCGGCGTGTTTCTGCCGTCGCGACGCAAGGCGGCGGTGCTGGCCATGGCGCTGATCGGCATCGTGGTGGGCGGCGCGGTTGCTTATGTGCCATGGAGCTACAAGCAAACGGCGGAGTCGTTGCCGGTCATTCACGACATCACCACCGATGTCGACGATCCGCCGGCGTTCGTGGCGGTGGCCGGCCTGCGCGGGCCGGACGACCATCCGGTGACCTATGACGGCCCGGAGGTAGCCGCGCAGCAGCGCGAGGCTTACCCCGACCTGGTGACCCTGGTGACGGCGGCGCCGCGACAGCGGGTGTTCGAGCAGGCGCAGGCGGTGATTGCCGGCATGGGCATGGAACTGGTCGAGGCCAATGCCGGCGAGGGACGGATCGAGGCAACGCACACCTCGCTGTTCTACGGCTTCAAGGACGACGTGGTGGTGCGCATTGCCGGGCAGGACGGCGCGGTCGAGGTGGACGTGCGCTCGAAGTCGCGGGTGGGCCGCAGCGACGTGGGTCAGAATGCGAAGCGTATTCGCGTGTTCCTGGCGCGGCTGAAGGGTGCGCTGGGCGAGGCCGGCTAGCGCGAACCGGATCCGGCGCGCTGGGACGGCGGCGACCGCGCCGGGCGACAGCGACGCGGTGAAATGGACAATCGCAACGGGAGAAAGGTATGGCGTTCTGGCTGGTGAGCGTGGGCTTTGCGCTGGCGTTGATCTCGATTGCCGCGGCAGTGCTGTCCGGCATCGGCTATCAGCTGGGCCTGTGGCATTTTCGGACAGGCTTCCAGATCCTGCGCTGGAGTTTCTACGGCGGCGTCGCCGCCGCCGCGCTCTCGCTGATCGGCGTGCTGCTGCCGTCGCCGCGCGACGCCGCGATGCTGGCGATGGCGATTCCGGGGATCGTCGTGGGCGGGCTGATGGCTTATGTGCCGTGGCGGTGGAAGAAGACGCTGGACTCGCTGCCCTTCATCCACGACATCACGACCGATGTCGACGATCCGCCGGCGTTCGTGGCGGTGGCCGGCCTGCGCGGGCCGGACGACCACCCGGTGGCCTATGACGGCCCGGAGGTGGCCGCGCAGCAGAAGGAGGCCTATCCGGATGTGCAGACTTTCACCGCTTCGGCGCCTCGGCAGCGGGTGATCGATGCGGCGCAGGCGGTGATCGCCGGCATGGGGCTCAAGCTGGTGGAGGTCAACGCGGCGGAAGGCCGCATCGAGGCGACGCAGACCTCGCGTTTCTACGGCTTCAAGGACGACATGGTGGTGCGCGTTGCCGGGCGCGACGGCGAGGTGACAGTCGATGTGCGCTCCAAATCGAGGGTCGGCCGCAGCGACCTCGGTCAGAACGCGAAGCGCATCCGGATCTTTCTCGGGCGTCTCAGGACCGCCCTCGGCGAAGCCGGCTGACGCGCATCATCGGCCGCACACCGCGGCGAGCAGCATCCGCTCGGATGGGCTGTTTGCCTCGCGCAGCGGCGCATCGCCGACGGTGGCGCGCCCGACCGCCGTGCCGGCGGGCGAGGCGAGATAGATGCGCTCGGTGATGGCCAGACGGCGCGCCCGGCAGTCGAGCACATACCGGCTGCGCATCGCGGCATGGCGGGGCTCGCCCGGTGCCGGCGGCACCGGACGGTCGTAACGGTACAGGGTCCAGGCTTCGGCGCGTTCGCCGGTGCGGCGCAGGCTGTCGCGATCGATGAGCAGCGCGCCGTCGGTTTCCGCATGCACCAGCAGATAGTCGGCCGCACCGGCCGGCGCAGCGGCCGCGAGCCACAGCGCGAGCAGTGCCGACGGCAAGCCGGCGGGCGGGCGCCGCCGCGCGGTCAACCGATCGGCTCCACCGGCCGGCGATTCGACAGCGCCAGCCAGCCGCGCGCGATGCGGTAGATAACCCACAAGCCGGCGGCCATGGCAATCAGCCAGGCCACCGGAATGCCGATCAGCGTGAACACCAGCACCAGGGCCACGAACACCCACAGCGCGGCGAACCAGAAGGTGCGGATCTGCCAGCGGAAGTGCGAGGCCAGAAAGGTGCCGTGCGCGTCGCGCTCGTTGGCATAGTTCAGGATCACGGCGATGATCGAGGGAATGCCGAACACGAAGGCACCTACGATAGTCATGAAGCTGCTCGCGCCGATCAGCAGGCTAAGCGTGTGCAGCCCGTAAACGATGTGCGCGACCGTGACCAGCGATTCTCGGGGTGCCGCGCCGGTGGCCGGGGTGACTTCGCCTTCGCTCATGCCTGTCTCCTGTCCCGTCGCGCGCGCATCGCGCGCTTACATGAAGCCGCGGTCGCGGCGCACGAACTCGGCGCCTTTCTCCGCGATCATCATCGTCGGCGCATTGGTATTGCCGGAGGTAATGCGCGGCATGACCGAAGCGTCGATCACCCGCAGGCCGCGCACGCCGCGCACCCGCAGCCGGTCGTCCACCACCGCCATCGGATCGCCGCCCATCCTGCAAGTGCCGACCGGGTGAAAAATCGTGGTGCCCAATTCGGCCGGGGCGGAGGCGCGCCGCGCCGGCGCCCGGCCTCCGACTCGACCGCGCGCCCGGGCCGGTACTCCTCCGGCGCGAACCGCGCCAGCGCCTTTGCCACCATGATGCGCCGGGTCATGCGAATGGAATCGACCGCCACCCGTTTGTCCTCGTCGGTGGACAGATAGTTCAGCCGGATGGCGGGGTGGGCGTGCGGGTCGGGGCTCTTGATGCGCACATGCCCGCGGCTGCTCGGCCGCAAATTGCAGACCGACGGCGTGATCGCGGAAAAGGGGTGCAGCGGTTCGCCGAACTTGTCCAGCGACAGCGGCTGCACATGCCATTGGATATTGGCCGGCGGCTGCGACGGATCGCTGCGCGCAAAGGCGCCGAGCTGGGATGGGGGCATGGTGAGCGGCCCGGTGTGGAACAGAAAGTACTCCAGCCCCATTTTCATGCGGCCGAACAGGCTGCGCGCGCGGTCGTTGAGCGTGACGGTGTTCTTCACCTTGTACTGGATGCGGATCTGCCGGTGGTCGTGCAGGTTCTCGCCGACGCCGGGCAGGTCGTGCAGCACCGGGATGCCGTGCGCCTGCAGCAACGCCCCCGGGCCGATGCCGGAAAGCTGCAGGATCTGCGGCGAACCGATGGCGCCGGCGCTCAGCAGCACCTCGCGCCGCGCCTCGGCGAAGCCGGTGCCGCCGCCGGGCAGGGCCAGTTCGACCCCGGTGGCGCGCAGCCCGCCGTCGCCGCGCTCGATGCGCAGGCGTGCGACGTGCGTGCTTTCCACGACGCGCAGGTTGGCGCGCTGCTTGACCGGCCACAAAAAGGCGCGCACCGCATTCCAGCGCACGCCTTTGCGCTGGTTCACCTGGAAATAGGCGTTGCCGAAATTGTCGCCGCGGTTGAACTCCGCGATCTTGGGAATGCCGCATTCCTCGGCGGCGTCGCGCCAGGCGTCGAGAATCTCCCAGCTCACCCGCCGTTCCTGTACCGGCAGCTCGCCCCCGGTGCCGTGCAGATCGTCCGCGCCGTGCTCGTAATCCTCCATGCGCAGGAAAAACGGCAGCACGTCGTTCCAGCCCCAGCCGCGGTTGCCCAGCTCGACCCAGTGGTCGTAGTCGCTCTGCTGGCCGCGCATGTAGATCATCGCGTTGATCGAGGTGCAGCCGCCCATCACCTTGCCGCGCGCGTAGCCGATGCTGCGGCCGTTGAGACCCTCGTCGGGCTCGGGGCGGTAGCACCA
>CALJLA010000191.1 GCA_937983055.1 uncultured Pseudomonadota bacterium | reverse complement strand
GCGCAGCGTTGCCTGCAGGCGATGCGGCCGTCGAGCGGCGGCCCGGCTCCTGCAGAGGAATTCGCCCGAACGGCAGGCCGGGCGGCTTGGGCCGGCGCAGCGGCATCGCACGCCGGTCAGGCGCCGGCCGGGCACAACAGAACAATTCAATAGCGAGGAGGGCTCAGTCATGGGTAAAGAACAACGCACGGCGTCGCAGGCGTCGGATGTCCAGTCGCGCCGCCGCTTTCTCGGCAAGGCGGCAGCGGCCGGCGGCGCGGTGGCGCTGGCCGGCTGCGGCATCGGCAGCAATAATGAACAGGCCGCGGGCGGCACCGGCGGCGGCGTCGCCGCGGAGCCGGGAGTGCGGATCGAGTGTCCGGCGGGCTGCTCGTCGAATGACCCGCTGTTCGACATCGCTTCGGATCTGTACCGGTTCGTGTCGGAACTCTCGGGCGGACGCATGACCGTCGAACTGCTGCCCGCCGGCGCGGTGGTCGGCGCCTTCGACCAGGCCGACGCCGTGCACAAGGGCATTCTCGACGGCAGCCATGCGGTGCCGGCGTTCTGGTATGGCAAGAACAGCGCGCTGTCGCTGTTCGGCACCGGCCCGGCGCTCGGGCACGATGCCAACACACTGCTGGCATGGATCGAGTACGGCGGCGGCCGCGAGCTGTACGAGCAGATCTACTCCGACCTGCTCAAGCTCGACGTGGTGCCGCTTGCCTACGGGCCGATGCCCACTCAGCCGCTCGGCTGGTTCCGCCAGGAAGTGAAGTCCGCGGAGCAGTTCAAGGGCGTCAAGTACCGCACCGTGGGCCTTTCCATCGACGTGTTCAAGAACATGGGCGCTTCGGTCGTGGCGCTGCCCGGCGGTGAAATCGTGCCGGCGCTGGAACGCGCGGTGATCGACGCCGCCGAGTTCAACAACCCGGCCTCCGACGCGGCGCTCGGCTTCCCGGACGTCGCGAAGATCTGCATGGTGAAGAGCTATCACCAGCCGGCGGAGTTCTTCGAGGTGCTGATCAACCGCAACACCTGGAACAACCTGCCCGAGCAGTACCGTTCGATCTGGCGCATCGCCACCAAGGCCGCCAGCGCGCAGATGGGCTGGAAGACGATCGACCTGTACTCCAAGGCCTATGTCGAGCTGCGCGACAAGCGCAAGATCCGCTTCATCGAGACGCCGAAGGACATCCTTGGCTCGCAGCTCCAGGCCTGGGACAAGATCATCGCCGAGAAGGGTGCCGAGAACCCGATGTTCATGAAGATCCTCGAGTCGCAGAAGGCGTTCATGAAGCGGGCGGTCGACTACCAGGCGAAGTTCATCGTCGAACCGGAACAGGCGTTCGAGCACTTCTTCGGCAAGGCCTGACGGCCTGAGTCCGACGGTGTGCGGGCGGCGGTTGCCGCCCGCGCGAGCGCGTCTGCCCTCAACAAGGAATCATCGTGAACCGCTACCTGCACATGATCGACCGGCTCAGCGCCTGGTCGGGGAAGCTTTTCGCCTGGTCCGTCCTGCTGCTGACGTTGATCGTCTGCTATGACGTGACGCTGCGCTACATCCTCAACGCGCCGACGCAATGGGGATTCGACATCGCCTACATCCTGTACGGGACGCTGTTCATGATGGCGGGCGCCTACACACTGTCACGCGACGGCCATGTGCGGGCGGACATGATGTACCGGACGCTCTCGCCGCGCACCCAGGCCTGGTTCGACCTGGTGCTGTACCTGCTGTTCTTCGTGCCCGGCATCGCGGCCCTGGTGTATGCCGGCGTCGAGTTCACCCGGGTGTCGTGGGCGATGAAGGAGGTGTCCAGCGTGACTTCCTCCGAGGTCCCGATCTACCCGTTCAAGCTGGTGATCCCGGTGGCCGGTTTCCTGCTGCTGCTGCAGGGCTTCGCCGAGATCGCCCGCTGCGTGAGCTGCATCCGCACTGGCGTCTGGCCGCAGCGGCTGCACGACGTCGAGGAAGAGGACATCGAGCAGCTGAAGGACCTGATCTCCGGCGACGGTCCTGACGGAGTGCAGGCAAAATGATGGGCCGCAGCTTCGTCCGGCTCGAGGCCCGCACCATCGGCTTCGGCATCATCGGGCTGATCCTCGTCGGCTACATCCTGTTTCTGCCGCCGCCGTCGCAGATCACCCATCCGCATCTCGGCATGGTCATGCTCGGCATGATCATCGCCTCGATCCTGCTCGGCTTTCCGATCGCCTTCACCCTGATCGGGCTCGGCATCCTGTTCGGCGTCGTCGCATTCGGGCGGGCCGGCGTGCCGCTGCTGGACAACCCGATCTTCGACAACATGGTGCTGCGCACCTACGGGGTGATGACGGCGGACGTGATCATCGCGGTGCCGCTGTTCATCTTCATGGGCTACATCGTCGAACGCTCGGGCATCATCGACCGGCTGTTCAAGAGCCTGGAGCTGGCGATGGCCAGCGTGCCGGCGGCGCTGGCGGTGGCCACCATTCTTACCTGCGCGGTGTTCGCGGCGGCCACCGGCATCATCGGCGCGGTGGTCACGCTGATGGGGCTGCTGGTGCTGGCGCCGATGCTCAAGGCCGGCTACGACGTGCGGCTTTCGGCCGGCGCCATCGCCGCCGGCGGTTGCCTCGGCATATTGATTCCGCCCAGCGTGATGCTGATCCTGTACGGCGCCACCGCCGGCGTGTCGGTGGTGCAGCTCTACATGGGCGCGCTGATCCCGGGCGTCATGCTCTCGGCGATGTACGTCGGCTACGTGATCGTGCGCGCGATCCTCAATCCGAAGCTCGCGCCCAGCCTGCCGGCGGAAGAGCGCAACGTGCCGACCGGCGTCGTGTTCAAGATGCTGGCGACTTCGTTCTTCCCGCTCGCCTTCCTCATTCTCGCGGTGCTGGGCAGCATCCTGTTCGGCGTGGCGACGCCCACCGAGGCGGCCGCGGTCGGCGCGCTCGGCGCCGCCCTGCTCGCCGCCAGCTACAAGCGGCTCACCCTCGAGCGCCTGAAGGAATCGGTGTTCCTCAGCTCGCGCACCACCGCGATGGTGTGCTGGCTGCTGGTCGGCTCGTGGGTGTTCTCCTCCACCTTCGCCGCGCTCGGCGGGCAGGAGGTGCTGGAGCGCTGGGTGTTCTCGATGGACTTGTCGCCGGCAGGCTTCCTGTTGATCTCGCAGTTCATCATCTTCCTGCTCGGCTGGCCGCTGGACTGGACGGTGATCATCATCATCTTCGTGCCGATCTTCCTGCCGATGCTGCCCAACTTCGGCATCGATCCGTTGTTCTTCGGGCTGCTCACCGCGGTGAACCTGCAGACCGCCTTCCTGTCGCCGCCGATGGCGATGGCGGCGTACTACCTGAAGGGCGTCGCCCCGCCGCACGTGACCCTGGCGGACATTTTTCTGGGCATGGTGCCTTTCATGCTGATCCAGCTGAGCGCCATGATCCTGCTGGTGATCTTCCCCGAGATCGGACTCTGGCTCCCGCGCCTGTTCTACAACTGACGCCGGCGCGGCAGCCCCGGGGCGGACTGGCCGGTCCGCCCCGGTTGCGTGCGGTTCCACGGCCGCGCTTTCCGCAAGCGCCAGCGCAGTGCAGAGCGGAAATGTGGCACAGGAGTCTGAAGAAAAATGAACGGGCAGAAGTTCGTCAAGCTGGAGGCTCGCACCATCGGGTTCGGCATCATCGGCCTGATCCTCGTCGCGTACATCCTGTTCCTGCCGCCGCCGTCGCGCATCACCGACGCGCACCTGGGCATGATCATGCTCGGCGTGATCGTGGCCGCGATCCTGCTCGGCTTTCCGATCGCCTTTACCCTGATCGGGCTCGGCATCCTGTTCGGTTTTGCCGCCTTCGGGCGGGACGGGTTGCCGCTGATGGACAACCCGATCTTCGACAACATGGTGCTGCGCACCTACGGGGTGATGACCAGCGACGTGATCATCGCGGTGCCGCTGTTCATCTTCATGGGCTACATCGTCGAGCGCTCCGGCATCATCGACCGGCTGTTCAAGAGCCTGGAGCTGGCGATGTCGGGCGTGCCGGCGGCGCTGGCGGTGGCGACAATCGCCACCTGCGCGGTGTTCGCAGCGGCCACCGGCATCATCGGCGCCACCGTCACGCTGATGGGCCTGCTGGTGCTGCCGCCGATGCTCAAGGCCGGCTACGACATCAGGATGTCTACCGGCGCCATCGCCGCCGGTGGCTGTCTCGGCATATTGATTCCGCCCAGCGTGATGCTGATCCTGTACGGCGCCACCGCCGGCGTGTCGGTGGTGCAGCTCTACATGGGCGCGCTCATCCCCGGCATCATGCTGTCGCTGATGTACATCGGCTACGTGATCGTGCGCGCCATGATCAACCCGAAGCTCGCGCCCAAGCTGCCGGCGGAAGAGCGCAACGTGCCGGCCGGCGTGGTGTTCAGGATGCTGGCCACCTCGTTCCTGCCGCTCGCGCTTCTCGTTTCGGCGGTGCTGGGCAGCATCCTGTTCGGGGTGGCGACGCCCACCGAGGCGGCGGCGGTCGGCGCGCTCGGCGCGGCCGGGCTGGCGGTCGCGTACCGGCGCATGACTCTTACCCGGCTCAAGGAATCGGTGTTCCTCACCTCGCGCACCACCGCGATGGTGTGCTGGCTGCTGGTCGGCTCGTGGGTGTTCTCCTCCACCTTCGCCGCGCTCGGCGGGCAGGAGGTGCTGGAGCGCTGGGTGTTCTCGATGGACTTGTCGCCGGCAGGCTTCCTGTTGATCTCGCAGTTCATCATCTTCCTGCTCGGCTGGCCGCTGGACTGGACGGTGATCATCATCATCTTCGTGCCGATCTTCCTGCCGATGCTGCCCAACTTCGGCATCGATCCGTTGTTCTTCGGGCTGCTCACCGCGGTGAACCTGCAGACCGCCTTCCTGTCGCCGCCGATGGCGATGGCGGCGTACTACCTGAAGGGCGTCGCCCCGCCGCAGGTGACGCTGTCGCATATCTTCATGGGCATGATTCCGTTCATGCTGATCCAGCTGTCGGCGGTGTTCCTGCTGGCATTCTTCCCGGCGATCGGCCTGTGGCTGCCGGGCATGTTCTACAAATAGGCCGGCGCAACCGGCGCAGTGCTGACAAGGGACAATGAAACAAAAAATCGTCGTAACGCGGGAGGTCTTTGACGAAACGCTCGAGTATCTCGGGCGGCATTTCGAGGTGGTGGCGAACCAGGAGGATCGCCGCCATTCGCGCGACGAGCTGATCGCCTTGCTGCAGGGCGCGGCCGGCGCGCAGACCTCCGGCACCGACCGCATCGACGGCGAGCTGCTCGACCGCTGCCCGGGCCTGCGCGCGGTGTGCAACACCGCGGTCGGCTACAACAACATCGACCTCGACGCCTGCACCGCGCGCGGCGTGATGGCGACCAACACCCCGGGCGTGCTCGACGACAGCGTGGCCGACTACACGATGGGCCTGGTGATCGCCACCTGCCGGCGCATCGGCGAGGGCGAGCGCTACCTGCGCGCGGGGCAGTGGACCGGCACTTACCTCAAGCAGACGCTCGGGCAGGACGTGCACGGCGCCACCCTCGGGCTGTTCGGCTTCGGCCGCATCGGCCAGGCGATCGCGAAGCGCGCGCGCGGCTTCGACATGAACATTCTCTATCACAGCCGCTCGCGCGCCGCGGCCGAGGCCGAGCGGCCGTTCGACGCGCGCTATGTGTCGAAGGAGGCGCTGCTGCGCGAAGCCGACATCGTGCTGCTGATCCTGCCGTACACGCCGGAGACTCACCACTACATCGGCGCGAAGGAACTGTCCATGATGAAGCGCAGCGCCGTGCTCATCAACATGGCGCGCGGCGGCATCGTCGACGACGCCGCGCTGATCGAGGCGCTGAAGAAGAAGACCATCTGGGCGGCCGGGCTCGACGTGTTCGAGAACGAGCCCAGGCTCAACCCCGGCTTTCTCGCGCTGGAGAACGCGGTGCTGTCCCCGCATATCGCCAGCGCTTCCGAGCCGACCCGCAAGGCGATGGCGATGACCGCGGCGAAGAACCTGGTGGCGGCGCTGACCGGCGGCGCGCCGCCCAATCTGCTAAACCCGGCCTGCCGCGAACGCGCACGCGCATGACACACGGATGGATTCCGGAACAACAAGAATGACGGAACTTTATCAACTCGACCTGCTGGAAGCGGCACGGCGCATCCGGTCCGGCCGCCTGCGGGCCGCCGACTACATGCGCAGCCTGCTGGCGCGCATCGACCGGCTCGAGCCGCAGATCGAGGCCTGGCAGTGGTTCGACCGCGCGCGTGCCCTGGCCACCGCCGAGGCGGCCGACCGCGCCGACTCGCCGTGGCGCGCCGCGCATCCGCTGCACGGCGTGGCGATCGGGGTGAAGGACATCATCGCCACCGCCGGCGTGCCCACCGAGATGGGCAGCGCGCTGTATCGGGGCCATGTGCCGGACGAATCCGCCGACCTGGTGATCCGGCTGGAAAGCGCCGGTGCCATCATGCTCGGCAAGACGGTGACCACCGAGGCGGCGTTCATGGTGCCGGCGAAAACGCGCAATCCCTGGAACGCGCGCCATACGCCGGGCGGCTCGTCCAGCGGCTCGGCCGCGGCGGTGGCCGCCGGTTTCGTACCGGCGGCGGTCGGCACCCAGACCAACGGCTCCATCATCCGGCCGGCGGCCTTCTGCGGCGTGGTCGGCTACAAGCCGAGCGACGGCATGCTGTCGACCCGCGGCGTGCTGCCGTTTTCGCCGACGCTGGATCAGCCCGGCGTGTTCGCACGCAGCGTGGCCGACGCCGCGTTTCTCGCTTCCTGCCTGACCACCCATCGCGGCGCGATCACCCAGGAAGTGCGCATGCTGAAGAGCCCGCCGCGCCTGGCGGCGGTGCGTTCGCCGGTGTGGTACCTGGCGCGGCCGGAACAGCGCCAGCAGTTCGAGGCCGACATCGCCCGGCTGCGCAAGGCCGGCGCCTCGATCGACATCCTGGAACTGCACGCCGACTTCGACCAGGCGGTGCGCATTCACCGCATCATCATGCTCACCGAGGCGGCGCGCGTGTCGCGCAAGGTACGGGCGCAGCACCGCGACCGGCTGTCGGACTACCTGAATGCCGCGCTCGACGAAGGCGAGGCGATTCCGGACGCCGACTATCGCGACGCGATGAAGCTGCGCACCCAGCTTCAGCACGCGCTGGCGTCGTTTTTCGATCGCGGCTACTCGGCGATCATCACGCCGCCGGCGCCCGGCGAGGCGCCCGCCACGCTGGACAACACCGGCGACCCGCGCTTCTGCACCCTGTGGTCTCTGACGGGCGCGCCGGCCATCACCATTCCCACCGGCAAGGGTCCCAACGGCCTGCCGCTCGGCCTGCAGCTGATCGGCGCCGCCGAAGAGGAAAACTACCTGCTGGCGAGCGCCGCCTGGTGCGAGCATTTCTCGCCCTTCCGCGGGTTGGTGTAGTTGAAGAGGAGATAAGGACAGCGCGCACCGCAGAGGACGCGGCGGACGCGAAGGAAGATAAAGAAACGGCTCACCACCAAAGACACCAACAGCACCAAAGCCACCAAGGAGAATCGTACTGGGGCTGATTTACTTGGTGTCCTTGGTGACTTGGTGGTTCGCATAGAATCTGGTTTTCCTCCGCGTCCACCGCGTCCTCTGCGGTGAGCGCTGTTAGTTAGGGAGAAAGCAGAAGCAATGAAAGTCGGATTCGTAGGGCTGGGCATCATGGGCCGGCCGATGGCGATGAACCTGCTGAAGGGCGGGCACACGCTCGCGGTGTGGGCGCGGCGCGCCGAATCGATGAAACCGCTGACCGACGCCGGCGCGCATCGCTGCGGCTCGCCAGAGGATGTGGCCCGCCAGAGCGAGGCGGTGTTCACCATGGTGTCCGACACGCCGGATGTCGAGGCGGTGATCCTCGGCCCCGACGGTATCATCCACGGTGCCGCCGCCGGCACCGTGGTGGTGGACATGAGCACCATCTCGGCTGCGGCCACCCGCGACATCGCGCAGCAGCTGCGCTCCAGCGGCGTCGAGATGCTCGATGCCCCGGTATCCGGCGGCGAAGCGGGCGCGGTGGCGGGTACGCTGTCGATCATGGTGGGCGGCCCGGCGGAAGTGTTTGAGCGCATGCAGCAGCTGCTCGCCTGCATGGGCAAGAACATCGTGCACATCGGCGACAACGGCGCCGGCCAGGTGGCGAAAAGCTGCAACCAGATCGTCGCTGCTGTCACCCTCGAGGCGGTGGCCGAGGCGCTCACGCTTGCGCGCCGCAACGGCGTCGACCCGGTGCGGGCGCGCGAGGCGCTGCTCGGCGGCTATGCCTGGAGCAAGGTGCTGGAGGTGCACGGCAAGCGCATGCTCGAGCGCGATTTCAAGCCCGGCTTCAAGTCGCGGCTGCACCGCAAGGATCTGCGCATCGTCACCGATATCGCCGCGGGGCTCGACCTCTTCCTGCCGCAGACCGAGCTGGTCGCCGGCCACCTGGCGGCGCTGGCGGGGCTGGACGGCGGCGAGCAGGATTCCGCCGCGCTGGTGCGCGTGCTCGAGCGCATGGCCGGCGAAGAGCGCTGATAAAGACCAACGCTCAACGCGGAGGACGCCGAGGATGACAAAGAAACGGCTCACCACCAAGAACACCAAGAGCACCAAGGCCACCCAGCAGAAGCAGATTGACGCGCCGGGTTTCTTGGTGTCCTCGGTGGCTTGGTGGTTCGCATGAAGTTTTGTTTTTCCTCCGCACCCTCCGCGTCCGCCGCAGCAACCCGCTTCGCGGCGCGTCGTGTGTCTCGGGTTTTTTGGTGTCCTTGGTGGCTTGGTGGTTCGCAGTGAATTTGATCTTGTTTCGCGTTGAAGGCGTCTGGAGTTGAAAGAGACATCATGAACGTCGGATTTATCGGGCTGGGATCGATGGGCGTGCCGATGGCGGCGAACCTGCAGAAGGGCGGGCATCGGCTGTTCGTGTGGGCGCGGCGGGCGGCGGCGGCGAAGCCGCTCACCGACGGCGGCGCGACGCTGTGCGATTCGCCGCAGGCGGTGGGGGAAAAGTGCGAGGCGGTGTTCACCATCGTCACCACCGGCGCCGATGTCGAGCAGGTGGTACTCGGCGAGAACGGCCTGGCCGCCGGCATGAAGCCCGGCTCGGTGCTGGTCGACTGCAGCACGATTCCGCCCGCCACTGCGCGGGGGCTGGCGAAGGCGCTGGCGGCAAGACAGGTCGGCATGCTCGATGCGCCGGTGTCGGGCGGCGAGGCGGGCGCGCGCGCCGGCACGCTGTCGATCATGATCGGCGGCCCGGCCGAAGTGTTCGAACGCATGCGCCCGCTGCTCGGGCTGCTCGGCAAGACGCTGGTGTACGTTGGCGAAGCCGGCGCCGGCCAGGTGGCCAAGGCGGCGAACCAGCTGATCCTGACCGTCTCCATCCAGGGCATCGCCGAGGCGGTCGCCTTCGCCGAGGCCAACGGCGTCGATTTCGCGCCGGTGCGCGAGGCGCTGCTCAAGGGCTTCGCCGGCAGCCGCATGCTGGAACTGTTCGGCGAGCGCATGCAGCGGCGCCAGTTCGAGGCGGGGCTCGACGCGCGGCTGCATCACAAGGATGCCCAGACCGTGCGGCAGGCCGCCCACGACCCCGGCACCCCGGTACCGGCGGCGGCGCGCGCCACCGAGGCCTTCAGCGCGCTAGGGGCGCGCCCCGGCACCCGCTGGGACTCCGCCGCGCTGCTCAAGGTCATCGCCGAGCTCAGCGGCCGGAAGGCCTGACGTGCTGCGAAGCTGATATTGACCACAGAGACACAGAGACACAGAGGGCACAGAGGTTCCGGGCATCGGAGGAAGCGATTCCTCGCCGCGGAGCACATGGAGGGCGCGGAGGCAGATCAAACCCGATGCGAACCACCAAGTCACCAAGTCACCAAGAAACCCGGTGCGTCAATCTGGTTCTACTTGGTGGCTTTGGTGCTTTTGGTGCCCTTGGTGGTTAGCCGTTTCTTTGTTTTCCTCTATGCCCTCTGTGTCTGCGTGTTGAAAGTCGATCGCGGTCCCGCCTGAAACCTTTCCGCGTGGCCCGGGTCTCACGCGCCGGGACGACAACAACATTCCGGGCGGATTGCCGTTCCGCGGCCCGCGCGGCCGCGGACGGCGGGCAGCCGCCTCAACAACATGACCTTCCTGATGTTCATCGCAGGCCTGGCGGCGCTGGTAATAGGGGCCGACCTGCTGGTGCGGGGCGCATCGCGCATCGCGTCGGCGCTGGGCATCTCGCCGCTGATCGTGGGGCTGACGGTCGTCGCCTTCGGCACCAGCTCGCCCGAACTGGCGGTCAGCGCCGGGGCCGCGCTGAACGGCCAGGCCGACATCGCCGTAGGCAACGTGGTCGGCAGCAACATCTTCAACGTGCTCTTCATCCTCGGGCTGTCCGCGCTGATCGCGCCGCTTGCGGTCGCGCAGCAGCTGGTGCGGCTCGACGTGCCGCTGATGATCGGCTGCGCGCTGCTGCTGATGTGGCTGGCTTACGACGGCATGATCGGCCGGTTCGAGGGCGCGGTGCTTTTCGCCGGCATCATCGCCTATACCGTGTTCCTGGTCTGGCAGGCGCGCCGTGAAAGCAACGCCGAGGTGGTGGCGGAGTATGCCGAGGCCTACCCGGCCTCGGCGGACAGGCGCTGGCTGCTGAACGGCGGCCTGATCGTCGGCGGTCTCGTGCTGCTGGTGGTCGGCGCCCACTGGCTGGTCGACGCGGCAGTAGCCTTCGCGCGCATGCTCGGCGTGAGCGAGCTGGTGATCGGCCTGACGGTGGTCGCGGCCGGCACCTCGCTGCCGGAAGTCGCGGCCTCGGTGGTGGCGGCGCTCAAGGGCGAGCGCGATATCGCCGTCGGCAACGTCGTCGGCAGCAGCATCTACAA
>CALJLA010000190.1 GCA_937983055.1 uncultured Pseudomonadota bacterium | reverse complement strand
CGCGCGGGGCGCAAATGGGCCAGGGCCCGGACGGTTGGTCAGCCGGGCTTGGCGGACGCCTGTCGATGCGGCGTCTGCGCCGGCTGTCGGGAAACAACTAGCGCAATTCATGCCAGAGGCCGGTGCGTTTTGCGGCGCCTCTGGCGCCATTGGGCGACAGATCGACCGCCCACCCCTAGGCGGGGCGCGTTACCAGCCCTTGCGCGGTCAGCACGTGAACGCGGTCAGCCGTCGCCGCAGCCTCGCGGGAGTGGGTGACCAGGATACCGGCGGCAGCGCCTGCCTTGATTCGCTCGCGCAGGAGCACGAGGACCTGTTGCGCGGTGTCGGGATCGAGATTGCCGGTAGGCTCGTCGGCGAGCAGCAGCTTCGGGCGGTGCACGAGCGCGCGCGCGATCGCGACACGCTGCAACTCCCCGCCCGAGAGCTCACTCGGGCGGCTGTCGGCCCGGTCGCCGAGCCCGACGGCATCCAGCATTTCCCGGATGCGCAACGCGGCATCGGTCGCGGGTACGCCGAGCAGCGTCAGCGGCAGTCCCACGTTCTGCTCGACGCTCAGATACGGCAGCACATGGAACGCCTGGAACACGAAGCCCATGCCGCGACCGCGCAGTCGGGTGCGCGCGTCATCGTCGAGCGCGGCGAGATCGATGCCCTCGAACAGCACCTGCCCTGAATCGGGGCGATCCAGGCCCGCGATCAGATTGAGCAACGTCGACTTCCCCACACCCGACTCGCCCATGACCGCCACGTACTCGCCTGGCGAGAGCGACAGGTCGATGCCGCTCAGCACCTTGCGCTGATGCGGGCCGTCGAATGACTTGCAGACCGAGCGAAGCTGAAGCACGCGCGCATCATAGCGCGGCAGCGTCGATGTCTTCCGCGATCGGCCGCGGCGCTACGGCACCCAGTCGAGCCGCGGGCCCTTCGGCACAAGGCCTGAGGGATTGAGATGCCGGTGGCTCTGGTAGTAGTGCCGCTTGATATGGTCCAGGTCCACCGTAGCGGACACGCCAGGCACCGCCAACAGCGCGCGCAGATAGCGCGTGAGATTCGGATAGTCCGCGATGCGCTTCAGATTGCATTTGAAGTGCAGGTAGTACGCCGGATCGAAGCGCACGAGCGTGGTGAACAGCCGCCAGTCGGCCTCGGTGAGGCGCTCGCCGACCAGGAAATGCGAGCGCCCAAGCCGCGCCTCCAGCGTCTCGAGCGCATCGAACAGGGTGTCGAAGGCCTGTTCATAGGCCGCCTGCGATCCGGCAAAGCCGCAGCGATAGACGCCGTTGTTGACGCGCTCGTAGACGTAATCGTTGACCGCATCGATCTCCGGGCGCAGCGCCTGGGGGTAGTAGTCAGTGTGCTCGTCGGTGAACGCCTCGAAGGCGCTATTGAGCATGCGGATGATCTCGGCCGATTCGTTATTGACGATGGTTCGGGTTTGCCGGTCCCACAGCACCGGCACGGTGACCCGCCCGCTGTAATGCGGATCGGCGGCGACGTAGGCCTCGCGCAAAAAGGCAAATCCGTTCACCGAATCCGCCCCCGGCGCGAAGGCCCAGCCGTCGTCGCCCATCAGCGGCTCGACAACATCGGCGCTAACGACGTCTTCCAGCTGTTTGAGCCGCCGCAGGATCAGCGTGCGATGCGCCCAGGGACAGGCACGCGAGACGTACAGATGATAACGGCCGGCCGCGGCGGGAAAGCGCGCACGCGAATCGGCCTGAACCCGGGCGCGGAATGCCGCCTCGGTGCGGCGGAATTCTCCGGCGCTCGCGCTGGTGTCGTACCAGCCGCGGCGCCACACGCCATGATCGAGATAGCCGCTCACGTCAGTGCGGGCGGCGCTGCGGCGCGGTCACGGCAGGTCGAACAGCAGCACCTCGGCCGCCTCACCCTGCGCGAACCGGATGGTCTGCTGCCCGGAGAGCTTGATCGCGTCGCCGCCGCCCAGGCGCTCGCTGTTGACCGACACGCTGCCGCGCGCCACGTGAACGTAAGCGCGCCGGTCGGGGCCGAGCGCATGTTCCGCCTGCTCGGCGCCCTCGAACAGGCCGGCGTACAGCCGCGCGTCCTGATGAATCGTCACCGACCCTTCCTGCCCGTCAGGCGAAGCGACCAGCCGCAGCTTGCCGCGCTTGCCCTGCGTGTCGAAATGCTTCTGCTCATAACCCGGGGCGATGCCGTGTCGGGCCGGCTCGATCCAGATCTGCAGAAAATGCACCGTATCCTGGCGCGACGGGTTGTATTCGCTGTGCACCACCCCGGTCCCGGCGCTCATGCGCTGCACATCGCCGGGCCGGATGATGGATCCGTTGCCCATGTTGTCCCGATGCTCCAGCGCACCGTCCAGCACGTAGCTGATGATCTCCATGTCCCGATGGGGATGCGCCCCAAAGCCCTGGCCTGCGGCCACCCGGTCCTCATTGATCACGCGCAGCGGCCCGAAGCCCATGTGCCGCGGATCGTAGTACCCGGCAAACGAGAAGGTGTGAAAGCTTTTTAGCCAGCCGTGATCGGCAAAGCCGCGTTCGGCAGATCTGCGCAGTTCAACCATGTGACTGATCTCCAATTGAATCCAACATAGGGGCGGCATGTCATGCCGTTCTCTACCAATGTATTTATCAACATGCTGAAATGCAACAGGAACTTTATCAACAAGTTATTCGAAAATTCTGAATATACGAAGCCGGCGATGCCCCGTTAACCGCAATCTTCGTGGCTCAGACAGTCAATATCCCTTCCGCCATGTGGACCGCTGTCCTACCCGCGGGCACGTGGGCGGCCTTCGCCTGGAGGCAGCGGATCGTGAGCGCGATCCGGGCGGGGCGGCCCATCTCGATACCCTGCTCCACCCGCCAGCGCTGCGCCCCGGACGGGGCGACGGTCGCCAGCAAACCGGCCAGCGCAGCCGCAGCGGAACCGGTCGCCGGGTCCTCGACGATGCCAAACCCGGGTGCGAACATGCGGCTGTGGATTTGGGCGTCGCGATCGAGGGTCTCGAAACTGAACGGGTAGACGTTGCATGCCGGCGTGGGCGCGAGCCACTGCTGCCACAGGTCGAGCCGCAGGCGGGCGCGCTGCACCGCCGCCACACCGGCCAGCGGCAGGTACAGGAAGGGCAGGCCGCACGACCAGGCTTGCGGCCTGATGTCGGGATGAAGATCGCCGGACTGCAGCGACAGCAGCTCCGCCGCCTGCTTCAAGGTAAGCGGCGAGGCTACCGGCTCCGGTAGCTGCGGCACTGCCATCTGCGCCGCCCGTGCCTGGCCGTTGTCACAGGAAATCCGCACCGCCACCGGGCCCACACCCTCTTCGAGCACGATCTGCGGATGCTCAGCCGCGAGGTCGCAGGCGCCCAGCCGTGCCAGCAGCAGGGCGGTACCGATGGTCGGGTGGCCGGCAAACGGGACTTCCGCCCGCGGCGTAAAGATTCGCACCCGGCGGGTGGCCGTCGGCGACCCGGCCGGCAGCACGAACACGGTTTCCGAGAGATTGAACTCCGCGGCGATCTGCTGCATCAGGGCACCGTCCAGCGCATCGCCGCCAAACACGACCGCCAGCGGGTTTCCGCCGAAGATGCGGTCGGTAAATACGTCCAGCACGTGATATTGCAGCTTCATCTCGTCTCCGGAACAGCAGGCGATGTCGGTGCCGGTGATCGCTTGCGCAGGTACAACAAAACAAAAGGCGGCAGATGCCGAAGCAGCTGCCGCCCTGAACGGGATCTATTTCGCTGTCGGGACGGCTCAGTGCTCCCGGCTCTGCGGCGAGGTCACCACCCCCGCGCCGCCGGCCAGCGCCTCTTTCTCCTCGGGCAGCATGTGAATGCTGCGCACGATGAGCGTATAGAAGGTCGGAATGACGAACAGCGTGAGCAAGGTGCCAAGCGACATGCCGCCCACCACCACCCAGCCGATGGCCTGGCGCGCCTCCGAACCGGCACCGGATGACAGCGCCAGCGGCATCGCACCCAGCACGGTGGCGAGCGTGGTCATCAGAATCGGCCGCAGCCGCAGCGTGCACGCTTCGACAGTCGCCTCGAACATTTCCAGCCCCTGACGGCGCAACTGGTTGGCAAACTCGACGATCAGAATACCGTTCTTGGTGATCAGGCCGACCAGCATGACCAGACCGATCCGGCTGTAGACGTTGAGCGTGCCGCCGTTGCCGAGCCAGGCATTGATCCACATCGCCAGCAGCGCGCCGGTAAAGGCGAGCGGCACGGTGAGCATGATCACGAACGGGCCGACGAAGCTCTCGAACTGCGCCGACAGCACCAGGTAGATGAAGACCAGCGCCAGCGCCAGCGTGATGTACATCTCGAGACCGGTCTCGCGGAACTCGCGCGACTGCCCGTCGAGATCGGTAAGCGTGCCGGGAGGCAGTTCCTCCGAGACGATCTGGTCGATCTGGTCGAGCACATCGCCGAGACTGTAGCCCGGCGCCACGTTGCCGTTGATGATGGCGGCGCGGAACTTGTTGAAGTGGTTGAGCTCCTTCGGCGCCACCGTCTCGCGCAGCGCGACCAGATTCGACAGCTGCACCAGATCGCCGCCGGCGCTGCGCACGTAGATCGATGTCAGGTCGGTCGGCTGGCGGCGCTTGTCGTCTTCCATCTGCACCACCACGTCGTACTGCTTGCCCTCGCGCTTGTAGCGGGTGACGTCCTTGCCGCCGAGCAGGATTTCGAGCGTGCTGCCGATTTCCTGCATCGACACGCCGAGCGTCGCCGCCTTGTCGCGATCGATCTCGACGCGCAGCTGCGGCTTGTTGAGCTTGAGATCGGTGTCCAGGCCGGTGATGCCGGGGTACTGCGACAGCCGCGCCATTACCTTGCTGACCTGGCCCTGCAGCTCCGGGTAGCTGGTGCCGTAGATAACGTACTCGATCTGCTTCGACAGGAAGCTTGCGCCCAGCGAGGGCGGATTCACGGTGAAGCTGATCACGCCCGGCAGCCCGCCGAACAGCTTGGGCGTGAGCTCGCCGGAAATCTCCATCTGTTTGCGGTTACGCTCGTCCCAGTGCTTGAGCACCGCGAAACCGATGCCGAGATTGACCGGGTTGGGCCGCTCGAGCCCCGGCGCCACCACCTCGAACAGCGTCTCGACCTCGGGCACCTGGTTGACCATCTGCCCGATCTGCCGCATGTAGCGGTCGGTGTATTCCATGGTCGCGCCTTCCGGCGCCACAGCGAAGGCCATGAACACGCCGCGGTCCTCGACCGGCGAGAGCTCCGACTTGAGCTGGGTGAACACCCAGATCATGCCGGCGAACACGCCCAAGAAAACCAGCACCACGATCCAGCGCGCCGACAGCGTGCCGCGGAGCAGCCGCTGATAGCCCGAGTTCATGCCTTCGAAGAAGCGCTCGCTGGCGGCGTAGAAGCGGCCGTGACCGCTGTGCTCCTTGAGCAGCTTGGAGCACATCATTGGCGTAAGCGTCAGCGCGACGAAGCCGGACACCAGCACCGCCGAGGCCACCGTCAGGGCGAATTCGACGAAGAGCTGCCCGACGCGCCCGGTCATGAACACCAGCGGCGTGAATACCGCCACCAGGGTGATCGTCATCGCCACCACCGCGAAGCCGATTTCCTTCGAGCCGATGATCGCCGCCTGGAACGGCTTCTTGCCTTCCTCGATGTGGCGGTGGATGTTCTCCAGCATGACGATGGCGTCGTCCACCACCAGGCCCACCGCCAGAACGATGCCGAGCAGGGTCAGCACATTGACGGTGAAGCCCAGCACATAGAGGAAGAAGAACGCGCCGATCAGCGACACCGGAATGGTTACCGCCGGTATCAGGGTGGCGCGCACGCTCCTGAGGAACAGGAAGATGACCAGCACCACCAGGATCAGCGCCTCGATCAGCACCTTGTAGACCGCCATGATCGCCGCGTCGATGAACTCCGAGGTGTCGACCGCGACCTTCATGGTCATGCCGTCCGGCAGGCCGGAGGCGAGCTTGGGCACCATCTCGCGCACGCCCTTGGCGATGGCGAGCGTGTTACCGGTGGACTGTTTCACGACACCCAGGCCGATTGCCTCGTTGCCGCTCACCCGCACGATCTTGCGGTTCTCGTAGGGTCCCGGCGCCGCATAGCCGACATCCTTGAGCCGGATCGGGTAACCCGCGGTCTCGCGGATGATCATGTTGTTGAAAGCTTCGGCGCTCTGCAGGTCGGTCTCTGCCAGCACGGTCAGTTCGCGCTGCGTGCTTTCGATGCGCCCGCCGGGCGAATCCAGGTTTTGCCGGCGCAGTGCCGCCTCGACATCCTGGGCGGTAAGGCCGAGCGCCGCCAGCCGCTCGCGGTCGAGCCAGACGCGCATCGAATACACCCGCTCGCCGCCGATGATCACCGTCGCCACCCCGGGAATGGTCTTCAGCGGGTCGGTCAGGTAACGATCGGCGTAGTCGGTCAGCTCCATCGGCGAATGCCGGTCGCTGGTCACCGCGATCCACATCACCGGCCAGGCGTCCGCCTCGATCTTGTTGACCACCGGATCGTCGGCCTGCTCGGGCAGCAGCGCGCGCACCCTCGATACCCGGTCGCGTACGTCGTTGGCAGCGGCCTCGACGTCGCGGTCGGTGACGAAGGTCACGGTGATCTGGCTGACCTCCTCGCGGCTCTGCGACTTGATGGTCTTGATGCCCTCGATGCCGGACAGCGCGTCCTCGATCGGGGTGGTGATGACGCTTTCGACCACCTGCGCGGTCGCGCCTTTGTACACGGTGCGCACCGATACGACCGGGGGGTCGATCTTCGGATACTCGCGCACCGACAGCCGGTCGAACGAGATGATGCCGAGCAGCACGATGAGCAGGCTCATCACCGTGGCCAGCACCGGGCGGCGGATGGAGATGTCGGAAAGAATCATGTCGGTTCCTCGCTGCGCGGGCCGGCGATCAGCCGGCTTTCGGTGCGCCCTGCCCCTGCTGCTGCGGCGCGCCGGACGGCTGCGGCGCACCCATCACGGTGACCGGCGCGCCGTCGCGCAGCTTGATCTGGCCTTCGGTCACGACCACGTCCTCGGGCGAGAGTCCGGCCACGATCTCGACCTTGCCGGGCTCGCGCTTGCCCAGCTGCACCTTGGTAAGCTGGGCCTTGCCGTCGACCACGCGGAACACGAAGTTGTCCGTGCCCTGCGGCCACAGCGCCTGCTCGGGGATGGTGATCGCGTTCGGCCGCGACGCCAGCGTCAGCGACACCCGCGCAAACATGCCCGGCTTGAGCTTGAGACCCTTGTTCGGCACCCGGGCGCGCATCAGCACGGTGCGGGTTGTCTCATCAACCATCGGCTGCACGGCGTAGACGCGACCGGTGAACGATTCACCCGGATAGGCATCCAGGCGCAGCACCACCTCCTGCCCCTGGCCGATCTTCGACAGGAACACCTCCGGCACGCGGAAATCGGCCTTGATCGAGTTCAGGTTCTCCAGCGGCACGATGTCGGCGCCGGCGCTCACATAGGCGCCGGGACTCACGCGCCGCAGGCCGGCGACGCCCGAGAACGGCGCCCGGATCACCGTCTTGGCCACGCGCGAGCGCGCCTCGTCGACTCGGGCCTTCAGCCGCTCGACCGAGCCGCGCTGAATGTCGAGCGCCTCCTTGCTGATGAATTTCTGCTGGTACAGCTCCTCGGCGCGGTCGTAGCGCTGCTGCTCGGTGCGCAGGTCGGCCTCCACCGCTGCGAGCTGCGCCTCGTATTCGCTGCTGTCGATGGTCACCAGGCGCTGGCCGGCGGAGACGGACTGGCCCTCGTTGAAGTGCAGCGAAACGATGCGGCCGTCGATTTCCGGCCGGATCACCACCGATTCCTCCGCCAGCAGGCTGCCCACCGCCGACACCTCGTCGACGACCCTGGCAAGCGCGACCTGCTCGGCCTTGACCGGCAGGCCCTGCGGCTTGGGCGCCGCCTGTTGCTGGGCGGCCGGCTTGGCGTCGCCCTGGGCGTTGGCATCGGTTTTCGTACCGCAGGCGGACACAAGCACTGCGGCACAGCTCATGGCAATCACCGACAAGGCAGAAATTCGCGGATTAAACAACGTTGTACCTCGTGCAATGAGTGCAGGGCCTGAAACGTCGGCCCCGCTGGAAAAATAATCGCCAGCCCGGCAAAGTCCCGGCTGGCTTCGGTGTCTCTAATTTTGACCCGCCCACGGGCGGCGGGCCGGTTTGCTGACTGATGAGTCAGTTATTGATCCTGATGATAAACGAAACCGGGCGTAGTCACTATGAAAATTTCGCTTGACGCGCTGCTGGTGCTGGACGCCATCGCCCGCAACGGCAGCTTCGCCGGCGCCGCCCAGGAACTGCATCGGGTGCCCTCCGCCATCACCTACACCGTGCAGAAGCTGGAACAGGACCTCGGGGTCAGGCTGTTCGACCGAAGCCGCCAGCGGGCGCGCCTGACGGAAGCCGGCGCACCCCTGCTGCGCGACGGGCGCCACCTGCTGCGGGCCGCGGACGACATCGAGTGCAGGGTCAGGCGCGTGGCCACCGGCTGGGAGAGCGAGCTGCGCATTGGCGTGGACGACATCATTCCCACGGAGCGCTTGTTCCCCATGGTCAGGGACTTCTACCGGCAGGGCTCGGGTACGCGGCTGCGCCTGTCGAGCGAGGTGCTGAACGGCTGCTGGGATGCGCTTGCGACCGGGCGCGCGGATCTGGTGATCGGCGCGCCCGGCGACGCGCCGCCGGAGGCGGCGCTGGCGGTGGAATCGATGGGCCAGTTCGAATTCGTGTTCGTGATGGCGCCCGAACATCCGCTCGCCGCGGCGCCCGAGCCGCTCGCGGCCGAGGAGGTACTGCAGCACCGGGCGGTTACGGCGGCCGACAGTTCCCGACTGCTGCCGCCACGCAGTTCCGGTCTGCTCGAAGGACAGGACACTTTGACCCTGCCCGGTCTGCGCGCGAAGCTTGCCGCCCATGTCGCCGGGCTGGGCGTGGGCTACCTCCCCGCCAAGTGGGTGGAGCCGCATGTGCGCGCCGGACGGCTGGTGGCCAAAAAAGTCGACGGCAGCAAGCCGGTGGCCAACGTGTGCTTTGCCTGGCAGCCCCGGCAGGCAGGCAAGGCGCTGCGCTGGTTTGTCGATCGGCTGCGCGAGCCGCAGGTTCAGGCCTACCTGCGAGGAGACGCCGGCAGCTACCCGGCGAGCACCCTCTGAAGGCGGCCGGCGGAGCCGGCCCCGCGCGACGAAACCCTAGCCCTGCTCCGGACCGGCGTCGCCGGCGGCGATATCGCGATGCACCTGCTGCATGTCGAGCGCAAGCGCCTTCTCCACCACCGAATCCAGCGCCGAGCCGGGCAGCGCTCCGGCCTGCGAGAACAGAATCACCTTTTCGCGCACCACCATCAGCGTCGGGATGGAACGGATGTCGAAGCTGGCGGCGAGTTCCGGCTGGTCTTCGGTGTTGACCTTGCCGAACACCACGTCCGGGTACTTGCCCGCGGCCGCTTCGAACACCGGTTCAAACGATCTGCACGGGCCGCACCACGGCGCCCAGAAATCGACGACGACCGTGTCGTTTTCGGTGACCACCTGCTCGAAATTGTCCTTGGAAAGCTCGATCGTGGGCATTGCCGGTCTCCAGGCGCGCTGCGCCGAATGCTGGAAAAGAAAAGCGCCGCGGATGCACGGCGCCGGCGACAGTCTATCAGCTGGTGCCGCGGGCGGGCTCGAAGCGGCCGAAGTGCAGCAGCAGGGTGGGCAGCACCAGCAGATTGAGCAGGGTCGAGGTCGCCAGACCGCCGACGATGATGGTCGCCATCGGGCCCTCGATCTCGCGGCCGGGCTCGCCGGAGCCGAGCGCGAGCGGCATCAGCCCGAGCCCTGTCACCAGCGCCGTCATCAGGATCGAGGGCAGCCGCTCGCCGGCGCCGCGCAGGGCGGTCTGCGCGCACCAGGGCAGGCCCTCGATTTCGACCAGGTGCTGGTCGTGCGACACCAGCATGATCGAGTTGCGCAGCGTGATGCCGAACAGGGTGACGAAGCCGACCAGAGAGCCGAGCGAGAGCCAGCCGCCGGTGGCAAGCACCGCGATCACGCCGCCGATCAGCGCGAAGGGCAGGTTGACGAAGGTGATGGCGAGATTGCGCAGGTTGTTGAAGGCAATGTAGAGGAGCAGGAACACACCCACGCCCGCCAGCGCAGAATGGACGATCAGGTCGACCGTGGCTTCGCGCTGGGCCTGGGCGGTGCCGGAGAACACCAGGTAGTTCCCGCGTGAGAGCGTGACATTGTCCAGCACCGCGCGCTGCGCGTCCGCCTCGAAGGACTGCAGGTCGCGGCCTTCCAGGTTCGCCGTCACCGTCTGGATGCGGCGGCCGCCGGAGTGCAGCACCTTGTAGCGTCCGCCCACCAGGCGCACGTCCGCGACGTCTGCCAGGCGCAGCAGCCGCCCTTCGGGGTTGCGCAGCCCCAGCTCGCCGATGCGCGACAGATCGTTGCGCAAGGCGGGCGGCAGCGTCACCACCAGATCGATGACCTGGGCGTCCTGGTGCACCTGCCCTACCCGGGCGCCTTCGTAGGCGGTTGCAAGCGCCGCCAGCACCTCGGCGGGCGTCAGGCCGAGCGCGGAGATGCGCCCGTGACGCAGCCGCACGCTGATCTGCGGCGTGCCCGGCGGCGCCTGCAGCTGCACATCCACCGCCCCCGGCACCTGCGCCAGCGCCGCCGCCACCGCCAGCGCGTCGCGGTCCAGCGAATCGAGGTCGGGGCCGTACAGGCTGACCACGAAAGGCGCGGCAAAGCCGGTGATGGTTTCCTCGATGCGCTCGGTGAGAAAAGTATTCACCGCGAAGGTGACGCCAGGGTAGGTCACGCCGCGCTCGCCGGAGAGCACCTCGCGGATCTCGCGCAGGATGCGGCTCTGCTCCCTGCCCGGCAGCGCGCCGATCTCGACCTCGAACTCGCTGTAATGGGTGCCGAAGGTGTCGGCGCCGTTCTTCGAGCGCCCGACCCACTGCACCACCGACTGCACGCCTTCGATGTCGCCGATCGCTTTCGATACGCGGGTGCCGATGCGCAGTGACTCCGATTCAGAGGTGCCCGGCACCGCCGACATGTGAATGATGTAGTGGCCTTCGCGCAGCGCCGGGATGAACTCGCCGGAAAACAGCGGCAGGATGCCGATGCCGCCCACGATCAGCGCAAACGCGACCGCGATGGTGCGCCCGGGATAGCGCTCGAGCCGCTCCAGCAGCGCAAGGTAGCGCGGCCGCAGCCAGGCCACCGCCGGCGGATCGTCGGCCTTCAGATCGCGGCGCGCGAGCAGCAGGTAGCACAGCGCCGGCGTCAGCGTAACCGCGGTGACCAGCGAGGCGAGAATGGCAAAGATGTAGGCAAGTCCCAGCGGCGCGAACAGTTTGCCGGCGATACCGGACAGGGTCAGCAGCGGCACGAACACCAGCGCGACGATGAAGGTCGCGTACACCACCGAGCTGCGCACCTCGACCGAGGCGTCCAGCACCACGTCCTCGAGCGGGCGGGGATTGCCGGCCAGGCGGTTGAGCCGCAGCCGGCGATAGATGTTCTCGGTGTCGATGATGGCATCGTCAACCACCTCGCCCAGCGCGATCGCCAGCCCGCCGAGCACCATGACGTTCAGCGCAACCGAGAAGTAGTCCAGCACGATCACTGCCGACAGCAGCGACACCGGAATGGCCAGGGTGCAGATGAACGCGGTGCGGCTGTTGTAGAGGAACAGGAACAGCACCATGATCACCAGCGCCGAGCCGATCACGATGTCGCGCTGCACGTTGCGCACCGCGGTCTCGATGAAGTTGGCCGGGCGAAACAGGTTCGGATGCAGCCGCACCTGCTCGGCCTCGAGCAGCGGTCGCAGCTCGTCGATGGCGCGCTCGAGTTCTCGGGTAACCGCATGGGTGTTGGCCCCGAGCTGGCCCTGAATCATCAGGAAGACGCCGGGCACGCCGTCGATGGCGGCGGCCCCGATGGACGGCGCCGCCGCCTCGGCAACGGTGGCCACATCGGCGATGCGCACCACGCGGCCGTCGCGGTAGGCAATCGCCAGCTGTCCGACTTCGTCGGGCGTCGCCGGCTGGGCGTCGGCCTGGATGTTGATGTGCTGATTCGGCGTCTTCACGAAGCCGGTGCCGCCCAGCGCGGTGGCACCGCCTGCCGCGCGCGCGACGTCCTCGATCGCGAGGCCATAGCTGCGCAGCAGGGCGGGGTCGACCTGCACCTGCCACTGGCGCACGTCGCCGCCGAACACATTGACTTCCGCCACGCCCGGCACCGCCAGCAGATGCGGCCGCACGGTCCAGTCGGTGAGCGTGCGCAGCTCCATGAGCGTGCGGGTCTGAGAGGTCAGCCCGACACCGAGCACCGTGCTGGCCGAGGAGGTCAACGGCGTCATGGTCGGCGGCGCCACCCCGGCCGGCATCTGCGCCGCAAGGGCGGCGATGCGTTCACCGACCACCTGGCGGTTGCGGAAAGTGTCGGAACCGTCCTCGAAGATGGCGGTGATCACCGACAGGCCGGGTATCGATTGCGAGCGCAGCCCGGTCAGGCCGGAGACGCCGGCAATGGCGTTTTCGATCGGCGCGGTGACCAGCGTCTCGACCAGCTCGGCCGAAAAGCCCGGCGCTTCGATCTGCAGCACCACCTGGCTGGGCGAGAACTCGGGAAACACGTCGAGATTCGCGCGCGACAGCGTGTAGACGCCATAGCCGACCAGGGTGGCCGCCAGCGCGACCACGACGCCGGCATAACGGATCGACACGCGAACGATCGCTGCGATCATCGATGCACGCCCCCGGCCCGGCGCGCGCTCGCAAGAATCCGGCTCAGGCGGCGCATGTCAGTCTTCGTTCTCGTTGCGAATCTGGAACTTCAGCTATTCGGAGAGCAGAAACTGCGCGCCGCTGGTGACGACCTCGCGTCCGGCGACGAGGTCCTGCCCACGGTCGAACCAGCCGGTGCCAAGATCGCGACGGGCCGACACCGCGTAGCGGCCGAAGGTCTCCGCATCGTGCCGGAGGTAGACCCAGGCCTTTCCGGCATACCAGACCACCGCCTCGTCGGGGATCAGCACCCCTTCCAGCATTTCCGGACCGGTGCCGACCGCGCCGACCACGCGCGCGCCGGCACGCAGCATCGAATGCTCCACCGCATAGAAGAAGGTCTGCCCAGGCAGCGTGCTGTCGACCTGCGGCGCCGCCGACACCAGGCGCGCCGCCACCGCGCGATCGCGGCCGGTGACCGGCGCAATCTCGACCGATGCGCGCGCGGCCGCCGCCGGCATTTCGTAAGGAAACGACAACCGCACCAGCTGCAATCGCCCGTCGAGCAGCGCCTTCAGCCGGGGCGAATCGGCCGCGCGCGCCCAGCCGGCGATGACATCGCCCCAGCCGGTGCGCAGCGCGTCGCCGACGGCTGCCAGGCGGGCCTCGGCCGCGCCGACCTGCGCCTGCGCGGCCCGATATGCAGCCTCGGCGCTGCGCAGCGCCTGCTCGGAGACATTGCGGTCGTCTTCGTAGAGCAGCTTCATGCGCCGGTACTCGGCATTTGCAGCCGCGAGCGCCGATCGCTGCGCGGCGAGTTCGCCGGCGATGGCAAGGTATGCGCCGCGCAGTTCCAGCAACTTCTGCACGTTTACCACGGTTCCGAATACCTGAGCGGAGTCA
>CALJLA010000189.1 GCA_937983055.1 uncultured Pseudomonadota bacterium | reverse complement strand
GGTCTTTCAGGAGTAGCAGTATGAATCGCGTTTCCGAGCATCTCGATGTCCAGCGCGCGAAACAACCGCTGATAATCGGGAAAGGCCCGGCTGTCCAGGTACTGCGCGGCCACCTCGGCGAACACCGTGGAGCCGGTGGCCGCGTCCATGCGCGCGAGGACTTCTTCCGCGCCATAGCGCCGATCGCCGTCGTCGCAGCAGGCCCGCAGGCCGGCAAGCGCCGCGTCGAGCGACTGCGACGGCTTGAGCGCGCGCAACCTGAGGTCGGCCGCCAGCATCAGCGCCGCGCCACCCCAGTACACCCGCAAATAGATGCCGCCGCGGCCATTGCGCTCGGAGGCCTCGCGCAGCGACAACCCCTCGCCCACCCTGGCCGCCCGCTCGAATCCTTCGTACATGCGCCGCCACGCCTCTTCTTCCGCGATCATGCCGCTGCGCGCCATCAGCACATGCTGCAGGTAGGTCGGCAGGCCCTCGAACAGCCAGGCATCGCGCGATTCGAGATACGGCAGGAACAGATGCGCCATCTCATGGCTGAGGCTCCAGTCGCGTTCGATGTCCTGCGGCGCGCGCGTCAGGTCGGCGAACACATGCACCGCCGGCCCGCCCCCGCGGCCGACGTAGGCCCACGGCACCGGGCTGCGGCCCCGTTGCCCGCCCGGCGCCACGACCACCTGCAGGCTGTCCACCGGAAAACCGAAGCCGGCGGCGGCCACCCCTCGCGCGGTGCGCTCGATCCAGCCGCGCACGAAGCTCTGCTGCGCAGGATAGTCAATGCCGACCATGGCGAGCTCGACGCGCGCGCCGGCGATGTCGAACACCGTCAGGGGAAAGCGGCTGAAGGCGACCACCCCTGTCCATTCCGGCGGCGTGCCGGCCAGTCGATAGACCGGCGCGGGACCGGCGCCGGCGCGTCGCCAGGGTGCCGACACCGCCACTGACGGCGGCAGCACGAAGCGGAGTTCGATGTCTTCTCCGGCGGACAGGCGCGGTCGCCACAACCAGTCGCCGAAGGCGGTCAGCAGGTCGCCCCCGAAGCGGCGCGTTTCCGGGCCGCCGACCTGGCGGCCGCGCGTTCGCGGCACCAGCGCCACCCGGTAGTCGATGCAGGCGTTGTCCGGCGCTCCGGCGATGGCCGCCTCGCGCCCGCCGACCTCGACCCGCGCCGCGGGCGCACCGCGCACCTCGATGCCGGCGAGAAACCGGGAGGCGCCGTCGTCGGCCACGAGCATGCCCGGCGCGGGACCATCGAAGCAGGCCGCGACCGACAGTCGCTCCAGCGTCTCGTCGACGGTGACGGTGTAACGATGCAGCGGCGCCGCCTGGGCAAGCGAGGCGGCGCCTGCGAGCAGCGCGCACAGGATGGTGCGCATCACTCCGGGATACCGATACCGCGCGCCGCCAGCACCGCAAACAGCGGGATCAGGACGAACAGCGCGAGCTGACCGGCCACGTAACGGCGGACATGGGCGATGTCCTCCAGGGACGGCAGAATGGTGTCTGCCGCCTCGCGGCGCCAGCGCAGCATGTACCGCGTCGGCGCGATCGAGACCAGCACCAGGGCCACGAACAGCGCGAGCTTGAGGTAGAAGACCGGATTCTTGAGATAGAACGACGGCGTCTCGAGCCAGGCAAGCCGCAGCGCGCCTGTCGCGAGCACCACGGCACCGGCGACGGCGTAACCGATTACCACCCTGCCCAGCTGGCGCATCTCCTCCGAGTCGTCGGGGGCGCCGAGCATCACCCACTCGACCGCCAGCGCAGCGCCGATGGCGATAAACCCGATCACATGCAGGTAGGCGACCGCGGCTTCCATCAGCAGTACCTGGGCGCGACCGTCGGCTGTGCGCACATCATGGCCGCTGCTCCAGCCGATCGCTCGCCAGCAGCGCCTCGCCCTGCATGATTCGATCGCGCAGCTCGGCCTGGGGCGCGTCCGGCAGCAGCTCGACCTCGCGGCCATTGGGCACAATGCCCAGCGCCCGATAGGTGCCCGACAGGTCGGGAAAGCCGCTGGAGCCGACATGCGCGGCATACAGTTCGCTGAAGACCTGGGTGCCGGTCAGCTCGTCGAGCTTCGTGAACAGTTCGCGTGCGCTCCAGGTTCGTTCAGGCTGCAGGCAACAGTCATGCAGCGACGCCAGCGCGGTATCCAGCGATTGCTTGCCGGCGGTGAGCTGGCGCAATCGGGTATCGGCCAGCAACATGATGGCGGTGCCTTCCCAGTACACACGCATGAAGGTGCGCTCCCGGTACATGCTCTCGGTCGCTTGCGCGAGGGTCATGCCCGGCGCGCTTTCGCGGCCGCGCTGAAAGCCGTTGTGCATCGCGCTCCACGCCTGTTGCGGAGACATCCGTCCGGCGCGGGCGCGCAGCACATTCTGGTAATAAGTGGCCACACCCTCCGACACCCAGGCATCGTCATGGTCGATGAACGGCAGCAGGAGGTGCGCGAGTTCATGGGTCGAGGTCCAGTCGTCGAAGAACTCCTGCACCGGACGTCGCTGGTTGATGAAAAAATGCACGGCCGGGCTGCCGCCGCGCACGACGTAGGCCCAGGGCGCCGGTTCGTTGCCGCGCGAGTTGGGCACCAGCACGATCTGGGCATGCGGGAACGGAAACCGGCCATACACCGCCGACACCATCTGCGCGGCGTCGGCGATCCATTCGCTCATGCGCGCTTCGTCGACCGGCGGATTGCCGTCGAGCACCGCCAGGCGCAGCTGCGCGCCGCCCACCGCAAGAATGCGCTCCTTGAAGCGGCCGAACGCCACCACCGCCGGCCACTCGTGAGGCGTTCGGCCGAGGCGGTAGGTCGGCACCGGGGCCGCGTCCACCTTGTGCCACGGCGCCGACACCGACACTCCGTCGGGCAGTGAAAAGGCCAGCTCCACGTCTTCGTCTGCCGCCAGAACTTCCGGCCGCCACAGCCAGATGCCCACCGCGGTCGCCAGATCGCGACCGACGCGCCGAATCTTGTCGCCGCTACGGTCGTGCACCCGAATCGCCCGCGACACATCTACCCGGTAGCGCAGGCATTCGCCCTCGGCGAGCGACTTGAGGCTGAGGCTGCCGCTGGGCTCGATCTCGGCGCGGCTCGTTTCGGCACGCGCCTCGATCAATGCCAGCGGCGCGTCGAGCGACTCCGCAACCAGGCCCGCGGGCGGGGCGCCGTCGAAACAGGCGCGCACCGACAGTTCGGTCAGCTCTGGATTGATCGCAATCTCGTAGCGATGCATGCGGCCCGGCAGTTCAGTGGCTGGCAGCGCCGGCGCGCCCAGGGCAAGCGCGGTCGCGACGACCACGTGCAGCTTCAGGCCGGAGGAGTGACGGCGGGCGAACGGCATCTCAGGACAGGCTGACCCCGACGAGTTCATGCTAACGCAAGCTGAGGCCGCATGTCCGGCCCGGGAGTTCCGCGCCGCCGCGGCGCGCCGGTCAGGCCGCCAGCGCCTTGACTCCCGCCGGGTCGTACGACAGGTTGGCGGCCAGCCAGCGCTCCGCCTCTGCCACGCCGATGCCCTTGCGGCAGGCATAGTCCTCGACCTGGTCGCGGTCGATCTTGGCCACCGCGAAGTACTGCGCCTGCGGATGGGCAAAGTAAAAGCCGCTGACCGCGGCCGCCGGCAGCATCGCATAGGACTCGGTCAGGCGCAGCCCGGCGTTGCGCTCGGCATCGAGCAGCCGGAACAGGATGTCCTTTTCGGTGTGGTCCGGGCAGGCCGGATAGCCGGGCGCCGGCCGGATGCCGCGATACCCTTCGTCGATCAGCGCCTCGACGGACAATTGCTCATCGACGGCGTAACCCCAGAACTCACGCCGCACCTTGAGGTGCATCAGTTCGGCCAGCGCCTCGGCCAGGCGATCGGCCAGCGCCTTGAGCATGATCGCGTTGTAATCGTCGTGGCGGGCTTCGTAGTCTGCGACCCGTTCCTCGATGCCGATGCCGGCGGTCACGGCGAACGCGCCGAGATAGTCGGCCACGCCGCTGCCCTTCGGCGCCACCAGGTCGGCCAGGCACTGGTTGGGACGATCCAGCGGCTTGACCATCTGCTGGCGCAGGAAGTGGAACTTGGCCAGCACCTTGTTGCGCGCCTCGTCCGCATACACCTCGATATCGTCGCCGGCACTGTTGGCGGGATACAGGCCGATCACCGCATTGGCCGTCAGCCATCGCTCGTCGATGATGCGCGAGAGCATCTTCTGCGCATCGGCGAACAGCGCCCGCGCCGCCTCGCCCACCACCGCGTCGTCGAGAATCTTCGGGTAGCGGCCGGCCAGCTCCCAGGTCTGGAAGAACGGCGTCCAATCGATCACTTTCGCGATCTCGGCCAGCGGATAGTCGCCCAATACCTGCAGGCCGGTCTTCAGCGGCACCGGCGGCGCGTACGCCGACCAGTCGGTCTTGAGGCCGTGGGCACGCGCCTCGGCAATCGGGTAGTGCGGACCCTGGCCCTTCTTGCCGGCGTGCTGCTCGCGGGTGCGCGCCGCTTCATCCTTGACCTTGCGCACATAGGCCTCGCGCTGTTCGGCGGACAGCAGGCTGGTGCATACCCCAACCGAGCGCGAAGCATCCGGTACCCAGATCGTAGGGCCGGAATAGTTCGGCTCGATCTTCACCGCGGTGTGAACCCGTGAAGTGGTGGCGCCGCCGATCAGCAGCGGCACGCTGAAGCCCTCGCGCTCCATCTCGCGGGCGACATGCGCCATTTCCTCCAGCGAGGGGGTGATCAGCCCCGACAGGCCGACGATGTCCGCGTTCTCGGCGCGTGCGGTCTCGAGTATCTTCGCCGCCGGCACCATCACGCCGAGGTTTACCACCTCGAAGTTGTTGCACTGGAGCACCACCGCGACGATGTTCTTGCCGATGTCGTGCACGTCGCCCTTGACCGTGGCGATGACGATCTTGCCCTTGCTCTGGCCGGCGGTGCCGGACTTCTCTTTCTCCGCCTCGATGAACGGAACCAGGTGCGCCACCGCCAGCTTCATCACCCGCGCCGATTTCACCACCTGCGGCAGGAACATCTTGCCGGCGCCGAACAGGTCGCCGACCACGTTCATGCCGTCCATCAGCGGCCCTTCGATCACCTGGATCGGACGGTCGAACTGCTGCCGCGCTTCCTCGGTGTCCTGCACGACATAGGTGTCGATGCCGCGCACCAGCGCATGCGCGAGCCGCTCGGCCACGCTGCCCTCGCGCCAGGAAAGATCCTCCTTCGAAGTCTTCGCCTCGGCCCTGTAGCTTTCGGCGAACTCGACCAGCCGCTCGGTGGCGTCCGGCCGGCGGTTGAACAGCACGTCCTCGACGCGCTCGAGCAGGTCCTTGGGCAGCTCCTCGTACACCCCGAGCTGACCGGCGTTGACGATGCCCATGGTCATGCCGGCCTTCACCGCGTGGTACAGGAACGCGGTGTGAATCGCCTCGCGCACCGGGTCGTTGCCGCGGAAGGAGAAGGAAATGTTCGACACCCCGCCGGAGATCTTCGCATGCGGCAGCGCCTTGCGGATCGCGCGGGTGGCCTCGATGAAGTCGATGGCGTAGGTGGCGTGCTCCTCGATGCCGGTGGCCACGGCAAAGATGTTCGGATCGAAGATGATGTCTTCCGGCGGAAAGCCGGCGTCCCTCACCAGCAGATGGTAGGCGCGGGTGCAGATCTGGACGCGGCGCGCGAGCGTGTCGGCCTGGCCCTTCTCGTCGAAGGCCATCACGATGGCGGCGGCGCCGTAGCGGCGCACCAGCTTCGCCTGGCGCAGGAACTCCGCCTCGCCTTCCTTGAGGCTGATGGAATTGACGACCGGCTTGCCCTGCACGCACTTGAGTCCTGCTTCGATCACCTCCCACTTCGAGGAGTCGATCATCGTCGGCACCTTCGAGATGTCCGGCTCGGAGGCGACAAGGTGGAGGAACTTCACCATCGCCGCCTTCGAGTCGAGCATGGCCTCGTCCATGTTGACGTCGATCACCTGGGCACCGTTCTCCACCTGTTGGCGGCCGACCGACAGCGCCTGCGCATAGTCGCCGGCCAGGATCATGCGGGCGAAGGCCTTCGATCCGGTCACGTTGGTGCGCTCGCCGACGTTCACGAACAGCGAATCGTCCCCGATGTTGAGCGGCTCCAGGCCGGACAGGCGCAGCTTCTTGTCCACTTTCGGCAGCGCGCGCGGGGGAGTCTTCTCAAGCGCCTGCGCGATTGCCCGGATATGGGCCGGCGTGGTGCCGCAGCAGCCGCCCGCGATGTTGAGAAAACCGGCGCGGCCGAACTCCTCGAGAAAGCTTGCGGTGTACTCCGGTGTCTCGTCATAGCCGCCGAATGCGTTGGGCAGCCCGGCGTTCGGATGCAGGCTGGTGTGCACGTCCGCCACCTGCGCCAGCTCCTCGATGTGCGGGCGCAGATCCTTGGCGCCCAGCGCGCAATTGAGCCCGACCGATACCGGCCGGGCATGCGACACCGAGTTCCAGAATGCTTCCGGCGTCTGGCCAGTAAGCGTGCGGCCGCTGGCGTCGGTGATGGTCGCCGAAATCATCACCGGCCGGTGCACGCCGTGCTTGTCGAAGAAACTGTCGATCGCGAACAGCGCTGCCTTGCAGTTGAGCGTGTCGAATACCGTTTCGACCAGCAGCAGGTCCGCCCCGCCGTCGATCAGCCCTCGCACGCACTCGGTGTAGCAGGCGACAAGCTCGTCGAAGGACACGTTGCGGAATCCGGGGTCGTTCACCTCCGGCGAGATCGAAGCCGTACGGTTGGTCGGCCCGAGTACCCCCGCCACGAAGCGCGGCTTGCCCGGCGTGCGCCGGCTCCACTGCTCCGCCTGCGCCCGCGCCAGCCGCGCGCCCGCGCTGTTCAGTTCATACACCAGGTGCGTCAGCCCGTAGTCGGCCATCGACACCGAGTTGGAATTGAAGGTGTTGGTCTCGATGATGTCTGCGCCGGCCTCGAGATAGGCGTCGTGAATGCCGCCGATCACCTTCGGCTGCGTGAGCGTGAGGACATCGTTGTTGCCGGTCTGGTCGCAGTGGTGCGCATGGAAGCGGTCGCCGTGATAGTGCTCCGGCGAGAGCTGGTGCCCCTGGATCATCGTGCCCATCGCGCCGTCCAGAATCAGGATGCGCTCCTGGAGGCACTCGAGAAAAAGCCGACTTCGGTTGGCAGACATCGATTGCAGTTCAGAAAGCAAAAAACCCAGCCGCCTGAAGCGTAGCTGGGTTCTTTCGAATCCGACGCTTTAGCGGCATTTGTTAAGCGCCCGCAAGCTGTGGCTCAAATCGGCGCAAGTGCGTGAAAGATAACGGCTTGCGTGCGGACTGTCAATGCAGGGTCTGGCGGCCGGGCGACTGAGGCGCGCGCCGGGGGCGAAGCAACGCAATGCTGGGGCACCGCGCTCGCCACGACATGGCGCTTCCCGAACGAGGGCAGTGTCGATGCGCTCCGCGCGCTCGGCCATGCAACCGGATGAAGCCGCTTACGGCTAGCGCTCGGTGTCCTGCGGCGAGGTCGCCGGGACGGGTTGGCTTTGGTCTTCGGGCGCAGCCAGAGGCACGTCGATCGGGACGGGCTCGGCATTCTTCAGTGCACAGAGTGACAGCGCGCTTCCGTCGTCGAACAGCATCGTCCACTGCACTACTTTCTGCACGTTCTCGTAGGCGGCATCGTCACAGTCGAAGAGGTCGCCTCCCCCGACGAACCGGATCGCATCGCCTTCGCCAACATCCATGATCAGGTCATCGGCAGCCGTCGACACGGACAGGAGACACAGAAGAATCGAAACCGCGAGTCGATGCAAACCGCACCTCCGCTGCAGGCAAAGCGTCAATCTGACTGTTCCGAAGTGAAAGCATGCCCGAGGTCGCGGCCGGTGGCACGCCGAACAACAGCGCCAGGACTGCGTTCAGCCCGGCGTTCGGCCAGAACCCGGCCCACAGCGAATAGGCGGTGTGCGGGACGAACCACGCGACGGCCGGGACGGCGATCAAATACCGCCCTTCGCGCTCGCCGTGGCGGAAAGGGCCGCGCAAGGCGATGAGCATCACCGCGCCCCAGCCGAAATCACTGCGCCATGCACGCTGTGGACCTGCTGCATGTAATCGTTCGCCTCGCGCAAGTAATGGACCTCGATCGCGTAAGGCGAGGCATGGATCAGCAGGCTGAAGACGCGCTGTAGCGGGCCCGGCGGCATCGGATGCGTCCTCAGGGAACGCGATTTGCAGTCCGCCAAGTAATCGCCCACTCGCCTGGAACGCGCCGTGGCTGAGCCGCTGAAATTCATTGGAACTTTGAGAGAGTCGTGTTTTCCCTCCAGTGCAAGGCAGTGATCCTCGCTGCCGGGGCGAAAGGGCTTTGCGCAGGATGCAGCCCGCGCACGCACAAGAGGAGTGTTCTTGTCCACGAGAGAAGAAGACTTCAGCAACAGAAAGGAGGTACCTATGACACGCATGAAAACTATGCTGATGACCGCGATTGGCGTGACGGCGATCGGTGCGAGCGCGCTGGCGATCGCCAACCCGCCGATGCCGTCCACCGATCTGGAGGCGGCAAAAGCCATCCAGAAAGCACAGGTACCGCTGCACGAAGCGGTCAAGCATGCGGAAAAGCGCGTTTCGGGGAAAGCGATCAACGCGCGCTTTGCCGAGAGCGCGGATCAGCCCGCGTACATCATTGACGTGGTCGACATGAACGGCAAGATCCAGGTTGTCCGCGTCACCGCGGACGCCGGCAAAGTGACCGGCGTGTGGCCGAAGCCCGCGCATCAGGGCAGCGCAGCCCAGTACCAGGAGCCGCGCTAACGCCAGACGAAGGCCGAAGGCACGCCCACATCAAAGCGCCGGGCGCTTCTTCGTTAAGCGCTGCGGCGCAACGGTTGTCGCCGACGCGCGCGCGGTCCGGCCAGGCAGGCTCAGGACGCCTCGCGCGGCTTCCTGGACCGGATGGACGCCTGCTTCGCCATGACCTTATCGTTCACGAACTGGATCGTGATGAAATCCTCGCCCTCGACCCACGTGGCAGCCTCTCCGGTGAGGTTGCCGATGCCGGCGCTGGCGGTCTCGTCCGGTTCGCCGAGCACCGCCACAACTTCCGCCCGGGTCATTCCCGTCTCGATGCGATCGTAGTTCTCCGAGGTGACGCGGCTGCCACACGCACTCAGCAACGTGGCCATGAGCGCCGTCGTCGCAAATGCTTTGATTGCCGGAATGATTCGACTGGTCATCGACTGAGGTCCTATTAAGCGAAAAACTGGGTGTCGGGCGCGCTGCGACATCAGCTCAGGCTCACGCCCAGCAGCCTGCCAATCAGGTAAGTCGCTGCGCCGGCAGCCGCGCCGATGGCCAGCATCCTCAGGCCGCCCCTCAAGGCCTGGCGCCCGGTAAACAGGCTGATGGTGGCACCCACCGAAAAGAGCGCCACGCCGGTGAATGCGATGGCAGCCAGCAGCGCCGGTGTGCCCGCGGAGAAAAGGAAGGGCAGCAGCGGAATCAGGGCGCCCGCGGCAAACGAAAGAAACGAGAAAGTCGCCGCGCCCCAGGGTGAGCCAAGCTCCTCCGGGTTGAGCCCCAGTTCCTCACGCGCCAGCGCGTCGAGCGCCTTGTCCGGGTCGGCGATGATGTCGTCGGCCATCTTTTTCGCCTGCGTGCGCGGCACTCCGCGCGCCTCGTAGATGAGCGCGAGCTCGCCTGCCTCTTCCTCAGGGTACTGCTCGAGTTCGTCGGCTTCCAGGCCGATCTGGTATTCGAACATCTCGCGCTGCGAGCGCACCGAGATGTATTCGCCCGCCGCCATCGAGAACGCGCCGGCCAGCAGGCCGGCCACGCCCGAGAGCAGGATGACCTCGCTATTGGCGGTGGCGCCGGCCACGCCGAGAATGAGACTGGCGTTCGACACCAGCCCGTCGTTCACGCCGAACACCGCGGCGCGCAGGTTGCCGCCGCCGGAAAGCCCGCGGTGGCGCCCTTCGACACCGGAGGCGGCACCCGGCACATAGTGGCGCGGGTCGGCTTTGGCATATAGCGACATGCCGCGCACTTTCATCGCCGCAAGCACCGCGCGCATCGTCGCCGGGCCGACGCGGCGCGTGAGCGACGCCACCAGCCGCGTGCGCACATCCGGCGCGTAACCTTCCGGCACCGCCTGACCCAGTCGCCGCAGCTCGCCGGCCCAGATCTCGGCCTGGTTGTCGGCCTCGTGCGCCAGTTCTCGGAACAGGCCCTCCCGCGCGGTGCCCGCCTCGGTGGCCGCCACCACTGCGTACAGAAACGCCGAGCGCTTCTCTTCCTTCCAGCTTTCCAGTGCGTCCACTTCGTTCGATTCGTCGAGTCTCTAGTACTTGTGCAGCCGCCGGTACTGAATCGCCTCCGCCACGTGCTGGGCGGCGATCTGCGACACGCCGGCGAGGTCGGCAATGGTACGCGCGACCTTGAGTACGCGATGATAGGCGCGTGCCGAAAGCCCGAGGCGGGTAAGCGCCGAGCGCGCCAGCTTCTCGCCCTCGGCGTCCGGCGCGCAGTGCTGCTCGATCTCCTTCACGCCGAGTTGGGCGTTGGGCTTGCCCTGTCGCCCGAGCTGGACGTCGCGCGCGCGGCTCACCCGCGCGCGGATCTGGGCGCTGGCTTCGCCAGCCTGGCGGTTGGACAGGTCCTGCTCAGGCACCGACGGGACTTCGATCTGCAGATCGATGCGGTCGAGCAGCGGCCCTGAAATGCGGTTGCGATAGCGCGCCACCTGCTCGGGCGAACAGCGGCAGCGGCCGGCATAGTGGCCAAGATACCCGCAGGGACAGGGATTCATCGCCGCCACCAGCTGGAAGCGCGCGGGAAACTCCGCCTGGCGCGCCGCGCGCGATACCACGATGCGCCCTGACTCCAGCGGCTCGCGCAGCACCTCCAGTACGCCGCGGTCGAACTCCGGCAGCTCGTCCAGAAACAGCACCCCATGCATTGCCATCGAGATCTCGCCCGGCCGCGGCTGGCCGCCGCCGCCCACCAGCGCCACTGCCGAGGCGGTGTGATGAGGCGCGCGGTAAGGCCGGCGTTTCCAGTTGCGCACGTCGAAGCCCTGGGTGCCGAGCGACTGGATTGCCGCCGACTCCAGCGCTTCGAGATCGGTCATGTCCGGCAGGATGCCGGGCAGGCGCTCGGCCAGCATGGTCTTGCCGGTGCCCGGCGGGCCGACCATCAGCACACTGTGGGCGCCTGCAGCGGCCAGCTCCAGGGCGCGCTTCGCCTGCAACTGGCCCTTCACTTCGGCAAAGTCGGGCAGCAGCGGCGCATCCGCAACGGCGCGCGCGGCATGGCGCGGCAGCGCTTCGCGGCCGGCAAGATGCGCGCACACCTCCAGCAGCGTACGCGCACGATAGACCACCGCGTCGCGCACCAGCGCCGCCTCGTCCGCGCTGTCTTCCGGCAGCACGAAAGCGCGGCCGGAACTGTGCGCGCGCCAAGTCATCGCCAGCGCCCCGCGGATCGGGCGCAACTCGCCGGTCAGCGCCAGCTCGCCGGCAAACTCGTAGCGTTCCAGCGCCTCCTTGGGCAACTGTCCGGAGGCCGCAAGAATGCCGAGGGCGATCGGCAGGTCGAAGCGGCCGCTTTCCTTGGGCAGGTCGGCAGGAGCGAGATTGACGGTGATGCGGCGCGCGGGGAATTCGAACCGGCAGTTGAGTAGCGCCGAGCGCACGCGATCGCGCGCTTCCTTGACTTCCGCCTCCGGCAGTCCGACGACGGTGAAGCTGGGCAGGCCATTGGCCAAATGCGCCTCGACGGTCACCAGCGGCGCGTCCATGCCCTCTAGCGCGCGGCTGTACAAAACGGCAAGACCCATCGCCTGGCCCGCGGCGCCGCGCTAACCGGGTACGCCGGCGGCGGGGCAGCGTTCTGCCGCCAGCCGGCGCCGGCTCACTCGCCGGCTTTCTTCAGTTGCTGCTCCAGCTCGGCCACGCGCGCTTCCATCGCCGCGAGCTTCTCGCGGGTGCGGCGAAGTACCGCCTGCTGCACGTCGAATTCCTCGCGGGTTACCAGATCGAGGCGCGAGAACGTGCTGGTCATCATCGCGCGCATGTTCTTCTGCAGGTCCTCGACCGGGGTGTTGGCAATCAGCTCCTGAACCCGCCGGCTGATTTCATCAATGAATCGGGTATCCACCGGACCTCCTCGTGTCGCGAGTTTAGCAAACGGTCAGACCTGCCCTGACCACGCACCAGATGCGTGCATGGCACCTGTTTGGTGCATTGGTTTGGTGCGGCAGCGCATCAAGAACCCTGCCGAGGCGCCATAACCTATTGAACCATAGAGTCTTTTCGTTTGGCACGCTAAATGCTGAACGGGTCCGGCTGTTTTCAGCTTTGTTTCCAATCATCAACAAAAGAAGGATGACCACCATGCTTAATCATTCGCTCGTTGCGGCAAGCCTCGCCGGTGTGATGACCCTGCCGGGCGTCGCGATGGCGCAGGACGCGCCGGCGCTTCCGATTTCGGCCAACCTGACGTTCACCAGCGATTACGTGTTCCGGGGCATTTCCCAGACCGACGAGCGCTTCGCCGTTCAGGGCGGCTTTGATTATGCCCACGAGGCGACCGGCATCTACGTTGGCACCTGGGCGTCGAACGTCGACTTCAACAGCGACGCCACCGTCGAGCTGGACGGTTACGTGGGCTGGAGCAAGGCCTATGGCGACTTCGGGGTGGACGTCGGCTACGTCCACTACAACTACCCGGGCGAGAGCTCGCTGAACACCGATGAAATCTACGTCGGCGGCTCCTGGAAGTGGTTCGAGGCGAAGTACTACTACGCCCTGTCGGACGAGTTCTTCGGCATTGCCGACGGCAAGGGCTCGCAGTACTTCATGGTGGGCGCCAGCTACGAGCTGCCGATGGGCATTACCCTGGGCGCCAGCTACGGCATCACGATGCTCGACGGTACCGACCCGACGACCGGAACGCCGAACGACACCTCGGACTACGACGACTGGAAAGTGAGCGTGGGCTACAGCTACGGCGGCCTGGATTTCTCGCTCGCCTACACCGACAACGACATCGACAATCCCGCGGACATCGCCAAGGACCGCGTCTTCGTCTCGGTCTCGAAGAGCTTCTAAAGCCAACAAACGCACGGGGCCGGCGCAATGCCGGACCCCGTCTGCAAAGCCACTGGAGAGCATATGAAACTCGTAACCGCAGTCATCAAGCCTTTCAAGCTTGACGAGGTGCGTGAGGCTTTGTCCGCCATCGGCGTACAGGGGATCACTGTGACCGAAGTCAAGGGATTCGGCCGGCAAAAAGGGCACACCGAGCTCTATCGCGGCGCCGAATACGTCGTCGATTTTCTGCCCAAGGTAAAGATCGAGGCCGCCATCAAGGATGAGCTGCTCGATCAGGTCATCGAGGCGGTTGAGAAGTCCGCGAACACCGGCAAGATCGGCGACGGCAAGATCTTCGTGTTCGACCTTGAACAAGTCGTTCGCATCCGCACCGGCGAGACCGGCGCGGACGCGCTGTAAGGGGGAACATCCATGTTGAAAAGAATTCTGTTCCTGATCGCCGCCTTCGCCGCCCTTGGCGCAACCGCCGGCGTGCAGGCGGACGATCACTCGGTCATCCAGCCGGTCGAGATGATGCTCGCCCAGGCTGAGGACACCATGACGCAACCGGCGCCGATCGAGGAAGCGCCGGTCGCCGAAGAGGAAGCGCCCACGCTCGACTCCGGCAACACCGCCTGGATGATCGTCGCCACCGTGCTGGTGATCATGATGACGATCCCCGGCCTTGCGTTGTTCTATGGCGGCCTGGTGCGCGCCAAGAACATGCTCTCGGTGCTGATGCAGGTATTCGCGACCTTTGCCCTGCTGTCGATTCTCTGGGCACTGTTCGGCTACAGCCTGGCGTTCACCGAAGGGCCGTTCAATTCGATCTACGGCGGCTTCAGCAAGGCGTTCCTGTCCGGCGTCACCGTCGATTCGATCAGCGGTTCGATTCCCGAATACGTGTTCATCACCTTCCAGCTGACCTTCGCCGCCATTACCCCGGCGCTGATCGTCGGCGGCTTTGCCGAGCGCATGAAGTTCTCCGCGGTGCTGTGGTTCATGGCGCTGTGGCTGTTCCTGTGCTACATCCCGATCGCTCACATGGTCTGGGGCGGCGGCTTCCTTGCGGGCCTTGGCGCAATGGACTTCGCCGGCGGCACGGTGGTGCACATCAACGCCGGTATCGCCGCGCTGGTGGGCTGCATTGTGCTCGGCAAGCGCATCGGCTACGGAAGAGAAGCCATGCCGCCGCACAACCTGACCTTCACCATGGTTGGCGCGTCGCTGCTGTGGGTGGGCTGGTACGGCTTCAACGTCGGCAGCGAACTGGGTGCCGACGGCGTCGCCGGCCTGGTGCTGATCAACACCCAGCTGTGCACGGCAGCGGCGGTGCTGGGCTGGCTGTTCATCGAGTGGATCGCGCGCGGCAAGCCGACCATGCTGGGCGGCGCCTCCGGCGCGATTGCCGGCCTGGTCGCGATCACCCCGGCCTGCGCCTTCGTCGGTCCGATGGGCGCGATCGTCCTCGGCATCATCGCCGGCATCATCTGCTTCTGGGCGGTGACCGGGCTGAAGTCGATGTTCGGCTACGACGACTCGCTCGACGTGTTCGGCGTGCACGGCGTTGGCGGCATCATCGGCGCGATCGGCACCGGTTTCCTCGCCGCCCCGGGCTTTGGCGGTGCGGGCTATGCCGAAGGCGTCACCATGGGCGGGCAGGTCGTCACGCAGATCATCAGCGTGGTGGTTACGCTGGTGTGGACCGGCGTCATCAGCCTGATCCTGTTCAAGATCATCGATGCGACCATCGGCCTGCGGGTGCCGGAAGACCAGGAGCGCGAAGGCCTGGATTCCACGCAGCACGGCGAAGTCGCCTACCACGCGTAAAACATCTCCTCCCGGTAAGCTCGCTTACCTCTCTTGTCGGGCGCCTGCGGGCGCCCGCTTTTTTTCCGGCCGTCAGCGATCGAGCTGCGTTCGTTTCAGCGCGATGAGGTTGGTCTGCTGCAGGCCGAGCCGGCGGTAGAAGTCCAGCGCCACCGCGTTATCGCGGTCGGCGAGAAGCTGGATGCGGGTCGCGCCGTGCGACCGCGCCCAGTCGGTCAGCTTTGACATCAGCCCGCGGCCAATGCCGCGGCCGCGCCAGCCCTCCCTCACCACCACATCCTCGATCCAGGCCGAGGGCGCGCCCTCGGCGGTGGAGATGACCAGCTGGGCGCTTGCCATGCCGGCAATCGCGCCGCCCTCGCGCGCCACCAGCACCGTGGCGCGTTCCGGCGGTTCTTCCAGCAGGCGCAGCAGGCCGCGACGCTGCCGATTCGCGTCGAACTGGAAGTCCTGTTCGATCGCGAACAGCGTCTTCAACAACTCGACCAGGGCGGGAACATCCGCGGCCTGCGCTCGCTCGATCTGGACCATGGTGCCGGCCTCCCTCCGCCGTCGGTGGACCGGGGCGCTCCCGGTGCGCGGTCGCGCTCAGTCCTCGTGGCCGTACATGATGATGGACAGCAGCTGGATGGGCGTCTCGATCAACCGCTCCGGCCCGTGCGGAATATCGCCGCGGAAAGTGAGCGAGTCGCCCGGTTCCATCAGGTAATGCTGCTGCCCGTGCCGGTATTCGATGCGGCCCTTGAGCAGGTAGATGAACTCGGTGCCGGGATGCTCGAAGGTGGGGAACACCTCGGAGGCATCGTCCATGGTGATGAAAAACGGCTCGAAGGTCTTCTTCGGTCCCTGATCGTAGGCAAGCAGATGATAGGTATGGCCGCGCCGGGTACCCCGCCGCACGACCTGCATGCCGTCGCCCGCCTTGACATGCTGCGCACCGCCGGCCGGAATGTTGTAGTGGCGGAACAGGTGCGACAGCGACACGCCCAGCGCCTGCGCAATCTTCGACAGCGTCTCCAGGCTGGTGGACACCTGGCCGTTCTCGATCTTCGACACCATGCCGCGCGAGATGCCCGCCTGCGCGGCGACGTCGGCGATGGTCAGCTTGTCCTTAAGCCGCAGCTCGCGCACCGCGTTGCCGATGAAGCGGTCGAGCGAGCGGCGGTCGGCCGCTACCGCGCCCTCGCGGCCGGGGGCAGGCGAGGCGGGCCGCCCCGGCCCGGAGGCAGGCGCTTTCGTCTTGCGCCTAGTGACCGCCATGCTCTCCGGGAATCCAGCCGGTGCCGGCGAGCGGCACCCTTGCCATAGCCGCCGCTTCGACGGTGAGCGCCACCAGATCCTCGCGCTCGAGATGGTGCACGTTCTGCTTGCCGCAGGCGCGGGCCACCGTGGTCAGTTCCATGTTCAGCGTCTTGAGATAGTTGCGCACGCGCCGGGCGCCCACCTCGGGCTGCAGCCGCTGCTCCAGCACCGCATCCTGGGTGGTAACGCCCACCGGGCACTGACCGGTATGGCAGTGGTGGCAGTAGCCGGGCGCGGTGCCGAGCTTTTCGTAGTCGGCGACCGCCGAGTGATGCGCGCCGCTCTGCACGTAGCTTTCGCTGTTGCAGCCAAGCGCGATCAGGATGCCCTGGCCAATCGACACCGCGTCCGCGCCCATGGCCAGCGCCTTGGCCGCATCGGCGCCGGTGCGGATGCCGCCGGAGACGATCAACTGCACCTGGCCTTTCATGTTGAGATCTTCCAGCGCATCGACCGCCTGACGCAGGGCAGCCAGGGTGGGTATGCCGACGTGCTCGATGAATACCGTCTGCGTAGCGGCCGTGCCGCCCTGCATGCCGTCGACCACGATGACATCCGCCCCGGAGTGCACCGCCAGCTTCACGTCGTGGAAGGTGCGGGTGGCGCCCACCTTCACATAGATCGGCTTTTCCCAGTCGGTGATCTCGCGCAGCTCCTGGATCTTGATGGCGAGGTCGTCCGGGCCGGTCCAGTCCGGATGGCGGCAGGCCGAACGCTGGTCGACGCCTTCGGGCAGTACGCGCATCTTCGCCACCCGCGGATTGACCTTCTGCCCAAGCAGCATGCCGCCGCCGCCCGGCTTCGCGCCCTGGCCGATCACCACCTCGATCGCGTCCGCCCTGCGCACATCGTCCGGATTGAAACCGTAGCGCGAGGGCAGGCACTGGTAAATGAGCGTCTTCGATGACCGGCGCTCTTCCGGCGTCATGCCGCCGTCGCCGGTGGTGGTCGAGGTGCCCATCTCGCTCGCGGCGCGGCCAAGCGCCTCCTTCACGTTGGCCGACAGCGAGCCGAAGCTCATGCCGGCGATGGTGATCGGGATGGCCAGCTCGATCGGCTTCTTAGCGAAGCGGGTGCCAAGCACGGTGCGGGTGTCGCAGCGCTCGCGATAGCCCTCCAGCGGATAGCGCGACAGCGACGCGCCCAGAAACACCAGGTCGTCGAAGTGCGGCACAGGTCGCTTGGCGCCAAGCCCGCGGATTTCGTACAGGCCGGTCGCCGACGCGCGGTGGATGTAGTCGATGATCTTGCGGTCGTAGCCGGCGCTTTCTTCGCGCTGGATGGGGTGCTGCGCTTCAATTGGCTTGTTCATGAATTCACCTGCTGATTCAAACACAGAGACACATAGACACAGAGAGTGCGAAGATCGGAACTAGAAGCAACGCGAATCCACCTTTCTTTCCCGAAGGCAGCTCGCGTTGTATGCCCGAATGTTGGCGTGCGAAGCTTTCCTGCGTTTCTCTGTGCCTCTGCGTCTCTGTGGTGAGTTGGGTTGGTCAATATTCCTGGTTGGCGTCGGCGTTCCAGTGATACAGCTCACGCTTGGAGGCGACCTTGCGGAACGACTTGGGGTCGTGCTTGAACCGGGCCTTCGACAGCAATTCGGCTACCGCCCGGTAATCGGCATCGGTCATCGGCTGCTCGGCGGCGTCAGCACCGAACGAGGCGACTTTGCCGCGAATGTAGATCACCGCCTCGTAGAGTGAATCGCCGAGCGCATCCCCGGCGTCGCCGCAAACGACGATGCGGCCGGCCTGCGCCATGAACCCCGAAAAATCGCCGACCGAGCCGCCGACCACGATGTCGATGCCTTTCATCGAAATTCCGCAGCGCAGCGAGGTGTCGCCCTCGATCACCAGCAAGCCGCCGTGCGCCGCCGCGCCGGCGGCGACCGAGGCGAATCCCTTGACATGCACGGTGCCGGACACCATGCCCTCGGCCACCCCGGGGCCGACGTTGCCCCGCACCAGCACTCGCGCCTGCTTGTTCATGCCGGCGCAGTAATAGCCGGCGTGTCCGTGAATCTCGATATCGACCGGCGCATCGCCGCCGACGGCAATGCTGTGAGCGCCGTCGGGGTTGAGCACCTGCACTTTCTTGACGCGGCTCGCGGCAAGCTCCCGGTGCAGATACTGCTTGAGACCGCGCAGCGGCCGCTCGGCGCGATCGAACTCGAGCGTGTGCGCGGCCGCGCA
>CALJLA010000188.1 GCA_937983055.1 uncultured Pseudomonadota bacterium | reverse complement strand
GGCGACTGACGCCGCGCTGACCGACCCGTCGCAGTTCCGGCTGATCGGCACGCCGGCGCCGCGCATCGACAACCGGGAAAAATGCGATGGGAGCGCAGTGTTCGGCATTGACGTGCGGCTGCCGGGCATGGTGCACGCGGCCGTGCGTCACTCGCCGGTGCGTGGCGCCGAAGTGCGGCGATACGAAGCCGGCCTCGCGCGCTCGGTACCGGGCGTGATCAATGTCGCCGTGCTGCCGGGTGCAGTCGCCGTCATTGCCGATCACTACTGGCAGGCGGCGAAGGCGCTGGAGCTGGTGGAGGTGGAGTTCACCCGCACGCCCGCCGACATCGCTTCCAGCGCTGCAGTCGACACCGCGCTGCAGGCGGCATTGGCGTTCGAGGATGCCGCGGTGGCGCTCGACACCGCCGGCGCCGCCGACAAGATCGCCGGCGCCGCGCGCCGGGTGACGGCGCAATACCAGGTGCCGTACCTTGCGCACGCCACGCTGGAACCGATCAACGCCACCGCCGACGTGCGCGACGCACGCTGCGACATCTGGGCGCCGACCCAGGCGCCCACTCGCGCCCGCAGCGCCGCGGCGCGCGCGCTCGATATTGCGCCCGACAGGGTCGCGGTGCATCCCACCCATGTCGGCGGCGGCTTCGGCATCAAGGGGCGCACCGACGTGGTGGTGCAGGCGGCACTGCTGTCGAGAATGGTGCATCGCCCGGTGAAGGTGATCTGGTCGCGCGAAGAGGATATGCGCCAGGATTACTATCGTCCGGCCTATGCCGCCAGCCTGATCGCCGCGCTCGGCGACGACGGCCTCCCGCAGGCGCTGCAGGTGCGGGACGGCATCGCTCCGATCTCGGTGCGCGATCTGGTGGACCTCGGGTACGCAATCGGCAGCCGTCGCGTCGAGTCGATCGAGAGCGAACCGCCGGTGCGCGTCGGCTTCTGGCGCGGCACCGGCGCCACCCAGAACGTGTTCTTCGTCGAAAGCTTCATGGACGAAATCGCGCAGGCGTCCGGGCTGGATCCGCTGGACCTGCGGCGCCGGCTGCTGGCGCACGATCTGCGCTCGCTGGCGGTGCTGGATCTCGCCGCCGGGCAGGCCGGATGGCACGCACCGGCCGCGCCGGAGCTGCGTCGCGGTATTGCCTTCTTTGCGTCGCCCCGGTGGAAATGTCGCGTGGCCCTGGTGGCGGAGATCGCGCCCGCCGGCGAGCGCTGGCGGCCGGTTCGCATGGTATGCGCCGTGGACGTCGGCCTGGCGGTAAATCCCGCGATCGTGCGCGACCAGATCGCCGGCGGGATCGTCTATGGCCTGAGCGCCGCGCTCTACGGCGAGATCACCATCGAGCGCGGGGCCGTGCAGCAGAGTAATTTCGACGACTACCCGGTGCTGCGGATGGCGCAGGCGCCGCTCATCGAGGTGCATCTGGTCGAAGGCGACCGCGAGCCCGGCAGCGTTGGCGAAATCGGCGTGCCGACAGTGGCGCCGGCGCTGGCCAATGCGCTGTTCGCGGCGACCGGTGCTCGCGTTCGGCGCCTGCCTATTGCCGCGCTCGCCGGCTGAGCAAACGCAGCGGCGCCTTTCCGGCCGGTCAGTACTGACGCTGCGCGCGGAAGAACAGCACCGCGCGCCACAGCGTAAGCAGCCCGATCACGATAAAGGGCGGCGCGTAGCTGTCGGTGAGCGCATGCGTCAGCCAGAACAGCGACGGCAGCACCACCACGCCGGAGTAAGTCATGGCGAGGGAGGCGCCGGTCGCCGCGCCCGCGCGGCCTGGCGCCGCGATGCGCGCCACCTCGGCGAGATACACGCCGTTCCAGCCGACCGCCGAGGCGCCGAACACCAGCGCCAGCAGATACACCGCCGGCGCCGCCCACGCCGCCGACACCAGCGCCATCAGGAACGCCGAACCCGACATCAGCACACCCAGACCGCCGAGCATGGCGCGCGGCGCCATCAGCCGATCGGCCAGCGCGCCCCACAGCAACCTGCCCACCGCGCCGCCGACCATCGCGATCGACAGCGCGGCGCCCGCGGCGGTCACCGAGAAGCTGGCGCGCTCGGTAAGCGCCACCACCAGGTAGGAACCCAGGCACATCTGCATGCCCGAGAAAGTAAACGACGACAGCGCCAGCTCCCGCAGTCGCGGATGCGACATCACCATCGTCAGCGGCTCGAGCAGATGCGTGCCATGCGAGCGGCGCCGCGGCGGATTGGCGCGGTCCACCCCGCGCTGCACCGCCTGCGATGCGAATGCAACGAGCAGCCCGACCGCGGCGACCGCCACCGCCGCGCGCTGCCAGCCCGCCAATGCCATCAGCACCGGCACCACCGCGCCCGCGAGCGCGCCGCCGATCGGCACGCCGCTTTGCTTGAGCGAAAAGATAAAAGAGCGCAACCCGTCAGGCACGCGGTCTGCCAGCACCGTCGACGAGGCCGGGGTGACCGCGCCGTAGCCGACCCCAACGACCAGCGCGCCCAGCGCAATCACCCAGGGATTCGGCACCGCCATCATGGCCATGCCCGCCGAGCTGAACAGCAGGCAGAGCTGGCTTACCCGAATCGGGCCGACATGCTCCAGCACATGGCCGGACAGCAGGGCAGCCGGCACCGACGACAGATAGATGAGCGCGGTGACGATGCCCACCGCTGCCGCGTTGACGCCCACGTCCGCCTGCGCCAGCGGCGCCAGCACCGGCGGCGTGAACACCACCATCGACGCCTGAACCTGCACGGCCAGTGTGACGATCAGCGGGAGCAAAAATCCGGTCATGCGTGCCTGGGTTCGCAAAGTTAAGGACGGAGTTTGGCCACAGAGGACGCAGAGAACACAGAGGGAAAGAAGAAAGCGGTAACTGCTCGAACTCGGTCGAAGACACGTTATCGACGGAGGCTAGTCAGCTCCATATAACGCGGCTTAGTCAGCGCTCAATACTTCAATCTGTTCTTCGCTCTGTGTTCCCTGTGCCCTCGGTGGCAAGAAAGTCTTTCAAGTTATGAAGACTGACCCAAGGCCTGGTCGAGGTCCCACAGGATGTCGTCGATGTCCTCGATGCCGATCGACAGGCGGATCATGTCCGGCGACACGCCGGCGCGAAGCTGTTCCTCCTCGGAAAGCTGGCGGTGGGTGGTGGAGGCCGGATGGATCACCAGCGTCTTGGCGTCGCCGACGTTCGCGAGATGGGAAAAGAACTGCAGTGCCTCGATGAACTTCACCCCGGCCTCATGCCCGCCCTTGATGCCGAAGGTCATGATCGAGCCGCAGCCCTTGGGCAGGTACTTGCGGCCCAGCGCGTAGTACGGGCTGCTCTTCAGGCCTGGATAGTTGACCCAGGAGACCTTCGGGTGCGCTTCCAGGAATTCCGCCACCTTGACCGCATTGCTGACGCGACGATCCATGCGCACATGCAGGGTCTCCAGCCCTTGCAGCAGCTGCCAGGCATTGAGCGGCGAGAGCACCGGGCCGAGCGTGCGCATCGTTTCCATGCGGCATTTCATCGTGTAGCCGAAGTCGCCGAAGGTCTCGAAGAAGATCACGCCGTGATAGCCGCGCGAAGGCTCGGTCATCATCGGAAACTTGCCGTTGTTCCAGGGAAACTTGCCCGACTCGACGACCACCCCACCCATGGTGGTGCCGTGCCCGCCAATGAACTTGGTGGCCGAATGCACCACGATGTCCGCGCCGAAGCCCAGCGGCCGGCACAGGTAGGGCGATGCGAAGGTGTTGTCTATCACCAGCGGCACGCCGGCTTCCTTTGCGATCTTCGCCACCGGCTCGATGTCGAGCACGTTGATGCGCGGATTGCCCATGGTCTCGGCGTAGATGATCTTTGTTTTCGGCGTCAGCGCCTTGCGGAAATTCTCCGGATCGTCCGGGTCGACGAAGAGGGTGTTGATGCCGAACTGCCGGAAGGTCACGTCGAACTGCGAATAGGTGCCGCCGTAGAGCGTGCTGGCGGAGACGATGTCGTCGCCCTCCCGCAGCAGGGTCAGCAGCGCGCACATCTGCGCCGACTGGCCTGACGCGGTGGCGAGCGCCGCCCGGCCGCCTTCCAGGGCCGCCATGCGCTCCTCGAACACCGCGACCGTCGGGTTCGAGATGCGCGAGTAAACATTGCCGAAGGTCTGCAGGTTGAACAGGCTCGCCGCATGGTCCGCCGAGTCGAAGACGTAGGAAGTCGTCTGGTAGATCGGCACCGCTCGCGAGCCGGTCGCCGCGTCGGGAATCTGTCCCGCATGCAGGCACAGGGTGCCGAATCCGTATTCTCTATCCGCCATTTACTCTATTCCTCTATTGCGTAGACCACAGAGGCACAGAGACACAGAAAAAAGCCAGCGCAGGCATTCAACGTCGCAAGGAAAGTGGGATCGACCTCGCAACGGTCGAAGGGCAAGCTTGACTTCGTGTCTTCGTGCCTTCGTGTCTCGCTCTTGTCTTTTCTCTCTGTGCCTCTGTGTCCCAGTGGCGAGTGTCTCTTCAGTACGGCAGCCACTGCGGCCGCTTGGACGAGATCACCTTGGTGTTGACGCCCACCCAGTTCAGCCCGCCGAACAATCGCCCATGCTCGATCTTCACGCAGCGGTCTTGCACCACCTCCAGCCCCGCCTTGCGCGCCTTCTCCGCCGCCTTCTCGTTCACCACGCCGAGCTGCATCCACAGCACCTTCGCGCCAACCGCGATCGCGTCGTCGGCGAGAGGCTCGATGTCCTCGCTCTTGCGAAAACAGTCGACGATGTCGATTTTTTCCGGAATGTCGCGTACCGAGGCGTAGCACTTTTCGCCCAGCACCTCTTTGTACGACGGATTGACCGGAAAGATGCGGTAGCCGTGCTCCTGCATGTACTTCGCGGCGAAATAGCTCGGCCTGTACCAGTTGGCCGACAGGCCGACCACGGCGATGGTCTTGCAGCTGCGCAGGATGCGGCGCAGCGCGTTGATGTCGGTGTTGTCGCTCATGAGTCACCTTGCGCCGGGCAGCATCGCCGGCAAAAAACGACGGGGCCTCGTGGCCCCGCAACCGGCCGGAATTCTAGCACCGGGGCATCAGCCGCCCGACAGCGCCAGTCTTCGCTCCTCCGGCGGCCGCCCGGCCAGCGCCTTCACCGCCGCGTAGAACCGCTCCAGGTCGCCGCCCTGGTCGGCGAGCAGCGCCTGAAACCCCGGCACCAGCACGGAGTAGGTGGCGAGCGGCACCAGCGTCGCGTTGTTGAGGGGTTCTTCCAGCCAGGCGTCGTAGCCGGAGAATCCGCCCCACTTCGCCTTGAGCCGGGCATAGTCGGCGCGCATCGCGGCAAAGATCTGCGCCTTGCCGTTGCGCTTGGCCGCCTCGCCGGCATCGCTCGAGTACAACTCGTCCAGTTGCCCGCGCGTGCGCGCCGCCAGCGCCAGGAAAGCCCGCTTGCGCTCCTGGCCTGCCGCCCAGGCCTCGCGCTGCGCCGGCGTGCCGTGTTGCGAAAGCCAGCGGTCGACCCCCGCCAGCTCCACCGTCACCGCAAACGATTCGTTGAACACCGTATCGTCGTCGACGTACGCGACCTGGTGCGCCAGCTCATGAAAGATCAGGCCCGCCAATTCCACTTCCGGCAGGCCGATGAACGTACTGAGCACCGGGTCGTCGAACCAGCCGAGCGTCGAGTACGCCGGCACGCCGAGCACCGCGACGTCGTCGCCCTTGGCGCGCTGTCTTGCGGCAAAGGCTTCGGCGTCGGCTTCGCTGAAATAGCCGCGGTAGGCGACGCAGCCCGCCACCGGAAAACACCATTGCCGCGGCTCCAGCGACAGCGCCGGCGCGGCGAATACGTTCCACACGACATAGCGACGGCCGAGATCGGCATAGGCGCGGTAGCTGCCATTGTCCGGCAGCGCCAGTTCGCGCGAGGCGAATTCTCGGATGCGCGCTACCGCCTGCAGCCGCTCGCGCAGTGGCGCGCCGGTGCCGTTGTCGGTGACCACCCGTTCGATCGGCCGCGCCTTGCGCCAGATCTCGAACTGGCCGCCGACCGCCTGCGTGTAGAAGCTCACCGTCTGGCAGCCGCCCGCGGCCAGGGCGAGCACCAGCATCAACGCCAGCCTAATCGCGCGCAAAGCGTCCGTCCTTCAGAAAGGCGTAGGCCTGCCTGGCGACCGCGGCGGAAAAGAGCATGCCGGTGTGATTCACCCGCAGCAGCAGCGAATCGGCCGCACCGTCGACGCGGGTTTCCACCGCCGGCACCACGCCGTCGTTCGGTTCCGGCAGCACCGTGAACAGGCGGCCGAGCCCGATCGGCAGGCTGCCGGCGATGACGCCGACCTCCACCCCTTCCGGCGCCGACGGCACCCGGCGTTCGTCCCAAAGCGGCAGGCTGGCGCCGAGCATGCGCCGCCCGGCGCGATAACGCGCAAGCGCGCGTCCCGACATGCTGCCGGTCACCGGGCTGCCGAGCAGCAGCACCCGGCGAATGCGCGAGTCGGCCCATTCGTTCAGTGCATGCAGGATCAGTGCGCCGCCGAGGCTGTGCCCGACCAGGTGTAGCGAACTCGCGGGCAGCCGGCGCAGATGCGCCAGCAGCGCGCCGCTGTTGGCTTCCAGCCCGCGCCGCACCGAGCGATAGCTGAACCGCTCGCACGCAAAACCACGGGCTTCAAGGCGTCGGGCGAGCGGAATCATCGCAATGCCGTGCATCCACAGTCCATGCACCAGCACAACGGTCGCGTTCACGGCCAGGCCCAGGGAGGGTGCGCTTCAGTCGCCTGCGGCCGCGGGCGGCTTTTCGCCGCGCAGGATCTCGAGCGCCTGCATCAGCGCGCGCCGGTAGCGCGCCTTTTCCTCGGCGATCTGCGACGGCGTCCACTCGCGAAAGCCGCGGCCGCTCTTCATGCCGACATGGCCGGCCGCCACCGTGTCGCGCAATATCTTCGCCGGCTGCGGGTCGTTGCAAAGGTCCGGATATACCACCGCGGAGGCGGCCGTCGTCACGTCGAGCCCGGAGTGTTCCTTCTGCAGCACCGGCCCGGCCGCCACGTAGCGAAAGCCGAAGCCATAGCGCACCGCCTTGTCGACGTCTTCGGGCGAGGCGATGCCGCGGTCGATCAGCGACCAGGCTTCGCGCATCAGGGCATGCTGCAGCCGGTTTGCGAGAAAGCCTGTGATGTCGCGCGCCACCCACACCGGCTCGCAGCCGAGCGCGGCCATGAAATCGTAGACGCGGCGGGCCGCCGCCGGATCGCTCGCTTCGGAGAGAATCACCTCGACCAGCGGCACCAGGTGTGCCGGCATGAAAAAGTGCAGCCCGATCATGCGCGCGCGGCTCCGCAACCCATCGCCGATGTGCGAGATCGGAAAACTGGACGAATTGCTCGCCAGCACGGCATTCGCCGGTGCCAGCGGCTCCAGCTCGGCAAAGGCCTGCCGCTTGAGCGCCAAATCTTCGGCCAGGCTTTCTATTACCAGGCCGACCCCCGCCCAACGCGCCGCCGCCAGCGAATCCGCCACGCTTACCGCGTCGGCGGCTTTCGGCGCGCCGAGCTGCGCCACCGAGGCAGCAATGCGGTCGCGCAGGGTGTCGAAGCTGCGCCCGCGACGGCAGACCACCTGCACCGGCACGCCGCGCGCCGCCAACAGCGCGGCGATATCGGCGCCCATGGTGCCGCCGCCGAGCACAACCACCGAAAGAGGAGTAGACGCCGCCAACCGGGAGAATGGGTATGCGAAACGGGACAGCCGGCATTATAGGAGAGCGGCTATACTCGCGCGCCTGCCATGCCCTTTCCCATCGAAACGCTGTTCGCGGCGCCGCTGATCGCGCTGCTCGCCTACACCATTCTCGGCATTTCCGGGTTCGGCTCCGCGCTGGTGACCATTCCGCTGCTCGCGCATGTGCTGCCGCTCACCACCGTGGTGCCGATGGTGGTGGTGATCGATTTCGTCGCCACCCTCACCACCGGGCTGCGCTTTCGCGGAGACGTGGCGACCGGCGAGCTGAAGACGGTGCTGCCCACCATGTTCCTTGGCGTGCCCCTGGGCGTTGCCCTGCTCGCCTGGCTGCCGCGCGATCTGCTGATCGGCGCGCTGGGCACAGTGGTCGCAGCCTACGGGCTGTACCGGCTGCGCGAGCCGGCGGCGCCGAAGTTGATCTCGCCGCGCTGGGGCTACCCGGCCGGACTGGGCGGCGGCCTGGCGGGCAGTCTGTTCGGCATGGGCGGGCCGATCTACGCCATGTACATGTCGCGGCGCACGGATGATTTTTCCCGCATGCGCGCAACGCTGTCGGCGATTTTTGCGGCAAGCACCGAGTTTCGCATATTGGTGTTCCTGGTCACCGGCTTTCTGCTGCAGGCGCAGGTCTGGTGGACGGCAGCGCTGATGCTGCCTTTCATGTTCATCGGTCTCGCCATCGGCCACCGCCTGCACGGCCGGCTCGAGCGCCGGCAGCTCTCGCTGATGGTAAGCGTGCTGCTCACCGCGAGCGGGCTGTCGCTGCTAATTCGCGCGATCTGACCGGCCGCCGCAAACGCGGCCGCGGCTACGGGACCGATGCGCCGAGCAGGAGGGCCTGGCGCTGGGCTTTCACCGCAGTGCCGAGGTCACCGGTCGCTTCGGCAGCCCGGGCCAGCGCGCGCCACGCATTGTGGTCTCCCGAATCTTCCTCCGCCCACGCCTTGGCCACGCGCAGCAAGTCGTTCCACATTTCGGCGGCCTCCAGCGCGGCAGCTTGCAGGAATGAGGGTTGACGATCGAGTTCCTTCGCCCAGAAGGGAGAGGCTTCGAATGGCCAGACCTTTTCGCCGGGCAACGCGAGGGCGGTATCGAGCCATTCGACCGGAATCGCGAAGTAGGCCGACGCGCCGCCGTCGACTGTCCGGTAAAAAGTCAGCAGCCCGACCAGGGCGCCGCTGACGTCGAACAGGCCACCGCCGGAAGACCCATGGGTGAAGTAGGCGGTCGACTGCACGGCAAAGCCGCTGCCAAACCGATAAAGGCCCAGCACCTCGCCTCTCGAGCCGCTCATGCCCCCGCCTCTTGGGTATCCAATGGCAACGACCGCGTCGCCTTTGTTCAAGCTGCCCGATGCACCAATTCTGGCGCTCGGCGCACGCAAACCGGGCACGGCGAGCACGCACAGATCCTGCTCCGCCATCACCCGCTGAGTGCTCGCGCTGAACGTTTCGTTGCCTGCGTGTACCTGCACGCGCACCGAAGCGCGCGTCACGTGGCAGTTGGTCGCCACCACACCCGGCGCCACGACCACGCCCGAGCCGAAGAACTGCCGGCCGTCGCCGTTGTAACCCACTACTTTCACTACGCTTGCCGAAGGACTCGATACGGCAGCCGGGACGTCATCGGCTTGTGCGCCAAAGACCGCAGCGACCAGAACACACGCTGCGATGGTGAATCCGCGAACCCGCATACTTCACTCCGAGAAAGCCGCTGCCCTCTCCCGGTCAGGCTGTTGCGGCGTAACCCCTTTCTCCTTGTTCGAATTTCAAGCGAACACTATGCCTGACACCATGCAACGAAATCGGTTCCTCGGGGACAGCCTCCCATTCAGTAACGGCAGGCAGCCGTCCTGCAACATTGTCCAATTCGCACAATGCGTTTCACCCGCTTCGGTTCTCTCGCTGCGTCGGCAAGTCTTCAGTCATCGACCCATCTGTTCCTTTACAAGGTGTATGTCTACGTAGACCCGATGCTCGCGGACAAGACCCGAGTCATCAAACTCGAAAAAGAACACGATCGGAAGGCTGAGAAACTTTCCGGTTGCACGGTCGTGCCCCTGCGCCTCGCCCTCCCACACCGCCTGGCGCCCGCCGACCACGCGGCTTTTCTCTACGTGGGTCCACGCCTGGTAGCGGGGGTCGAAGCCGGAAAAGAAGCCCTTGATCGCCTGCCGGCCGCGGTAAGGCCCGCCCGGCGGTTCGCCGAAGGGGTGTATCTCGGCCCCGTCCTCGGCGAACAGCGCCGCGATCGCGGCAGGGTTGCTGTGCGGCGGCATCGACTCGTTCATCACCTGGATTAAGCGGGTGAGCGATGCATCGGCGTCCAGCGCCAGCGCGCGCACGGGAACTGCGAGCGCTATCGCAGAGATCACTGCTGTTACAAGCGTCTTTGCGGCAGTCATTGTGGCCTCCAATGAATCGGCAAAAGTCCGGCGGATGTCGTCCGCTGGCTGGAAACTACTCCTCGAACCAATACTCGCCTTCGCCGCGCTCGGCATTGCTCAAGGCTTTGCCCGCTTTCGAGGCACCTCGCGTGGTGTCGCGAATGGTGCCGCGTATGTTGCGAAATTCCCCGGTGCAGCCGGTGATCACGGTGAGTCCCTGGTACTGATACTCGCGCGTGCCGTCGGCGCCGGCGACGGAATGCACCGTCCCTGAATAGCGTCCGAAGATGCGGTCGCCGTTCTCCAGCCTCCAGACGATGTAGCCGAAGGTCGGTCCGCTGTAGTCAATATAGTCGGACACGCCACGCGCCCAGGATTCCACGACCTTTACGCCGCGAAACCGCGTCGGATTGGCTGCCTCGCCGCGCCGGATTTCGTAGATGCGCACCTTGTGCTCGGCGACATCGCCCACGTCGATGGCGAACTGCTGCGGGTAGGTCGCCTCGGCGGCCGACCCCTGAGAGACGATCGGGAACTTCTGCTGGGCATGCGCGACAGGCGTCAAGATCAGCAACACCGCCCCCAATGCGATCGACGAACTTGCCAAAAACCTTCTGACTCGCGTTCTGGTATCCATATGGCCCCCTCTCCAGTACGGTGCGGTCACAGCCTAATTACAGTTTCCACCCCACTTGCCCAGCGTGCGGTTGCCGTCCTCGAACACCACCTGCCACCAGCCCGACCAGTTCTTTCCGGCGAAGCCGCCGGTGCCGCCCGACATGTTCCAGGTGCCACGTTCGGCGCCAGGCTCCAGCACCCAGATGTCGCTGAAACTGCTGCCGTCTTTTGCTTTGCGGGCGCATACGCCGGCCATGCGGGTCTTGCCGTCCGGCGTCGTCAGCGCATATCCGCTGCATTCGCCGGAGGCGTTATTGATCGAGTTTTCGCTGTTGGTAATGCTGTGAAAGATGAACGACGTCAGGACATGGCCTTTTGCCACCTCGATGGTCGACACCGTCTGACCGACGTTGTTGAAGTGGCCGCTGCAGTTTTCCGCCAAGGCAATGGCAGACAGGCTGGCCGTCAGGAAGCCGGCCCCGGCGCAAGCAAACGCTCTGCAAGTGTTCATATTCAAATCCTCCCGTCAGGGGTGTGCGGATTCGCGAGCGCCGTCGCCGCACGAGGCATGCGCGGCGCACGTAGCGATGGGATCACATGTACCGATACTGGCTACGGCAGCCGATAGTCCAGCCGCTGGCTGCAATGCAGTTCGCCGTTGGCGCCAGCCGCCTTGCACTTCCACGGACCGCTGCCGGTGATACCCGCGTACTTCCCGGTTCCGCCCGCGATGTTGTTGGTGCCATGGTCCCCGTCCGGCGAGGCGTTGCCGGTCCAGTCAGTGAACACGCGGTCGCCGTCGGCATCGCCGAATGAGCAGTAGCCCTTGTTTTTGCCACGGCCATCGATGACGTCGAAAGTGAAGAAACAGGTCGCAGGGCCGCCATGCAGCGGTCCATTGCCGCCGTCGGCAAAAGTCACACCGATGGCCGTGCCATGCCCCTGGAGATGCTTTTCCGCGACCGTCATCGCTTCCGCTGCCACGCGGAAACCGGTGTGGAAATGAATGCTCCCCGACTTCGGCAGCGACTGTGCGCCGGCCGCTGCGCTGGTGCCGGTGAATACGACCGCGAGCAAGGCGATGTTCGTTTCCTTGTTCATTGAACCCTCCGATTCGATGTCTGCCCCCGGATCGACCGCTCGTTGCGGGCTGCGCGGCCGCGACCCGATGCGCGCGCAGCCTCGCCTGTTCGCTACTTGCAGTCGCCCACCCAGCGAACGGCGGCCGACTTCCCCTGCAGCTGACTGAACTCCCACTGCGCCGTGCCGGCCGCCCGCGCGAACTTGCCGGTGCCGCCGGCGAGCTTCCAAGTGCCTTTCGACCCACCGCTTTCAGTGGAAACCCACTCCTCGTTCAGCACGTCGCCGTCCTTGTCGCGACGCGCGCAGTAGCCGGTGGCGGTGGTCTTGCCGTCTGGCGTGTTGAGGAACGTTCCGATGCACTCGCCCGAGACCAGGTGATAAGGCGCACCGTGGTCGTCGGCCACCGTCACGCTGGTAATTCGCAGCGTGGCAAGCGTGGTCCCCTTGGCTATTTCGGTCTGTTCCCAGGAAACAAGGTTGTTGATGTTTGTTCCGGCACATCTGGCCGCGAAAGCCGAAACTGGCCCTGCGCATACGAGCGCGGCTGCCGCGAGCACGACGACCTTTCTCAGTGCATTCGTATCCATTGCCTGCCCTCCTCACAGCGCAGGCGCCGCGCGAGTGCCCGTTTGCGCCTGCTTGTCGCAAAAAAACGGCCGGGGGTCCCGGACCCCGGCCGCATCCACGCATCGGTGGATTATCAGGAGAGAATTCGTCAGTTCTTTCGGCGAGCCGGCGCTGGCCTGTGTGGTCTCGCACTTTGCGGCGGCCCCGCGAGAAATGCCCACAACTCCTTGCTTGTGGCAAAAGCCCGACGCGTCCCATCGCCGACCCTTTCCACCAGCCCGGACACCTCGCTTCCGGGCCGGTCGCCACGGCGATAGATCCGAACGATGAAGCTTTCCATTCGGCCCCTCCCCGCCGTTCACCTACAGCCTAGCTGCGGGCCGGTTACAAATCGCCTACAGATTCGCAACGCGCCGCCTCAGGGCGTTTCCCACTCCCATTCGATGTCGTCCCAGAACACCCGGTCGGTCACCCCTACGAAGTTGAACTTACCCTTGCCCTTGATGCCGGCGAACGGCCCGGTGCCGCCTAGCAGCGTAACCATACCGGTCGCCCCCTTCGGGTTGTTCAACGAATCGCAGCGCGCAAACAGCTTGTGACCTTCGGCGGTGGTGAAGGTCTTCATGCAGTAGGCGGTGCCGGACCCGGCATCCCCGACCCACTGGACGATGTAATGGGCGCGATCCAGCAGTTTGTCCAGGCGATGGCCGCCGCCGTTGTGAAACAGCAGGCCATCGAGCTCGCCCGACAGCGCCGCCTTGTAAGGGTGGCCTTCCGGCGCATCGAACTTGTTGAACTTGGTGACCATCAGAACCGAATGACCGACGAACTTGCCGCGCTCGCCGGCCAATGCCGACGGCGTCGCGGCTAAGCCGGCGGCTGCAACGGCTGCCACGAGCAAACCTCTGGATATACCCATTCGATCTTCCTCCCTGTGGGCAAGCTCGTTCCTGCGAACTCACAGGCTAAGGCGTAGCCGGCTACATATCGCCTACAGATGCACAACCTGACGAGCAGCGGCCAGACGGACGGACACTATTCCAGATCGAACCTTGCGGGATTGTCGGCTTGCAGGCTGCACGCCAGTCGCTGACTTTCTTCGGAAGGCGAAACCCCCAGCACGACGGACAGCAGGCGGCGCAAGCGGCGATAGGCGGCCAGCGCGTCGGCGGTGCGGCCCATAGACCGGTAGCTGCGCATCAGGCCGAGATAGAAACTTTCCACCAGGTCGTCGATCTCCAGGCCTCTTTGATAGCACTCGATGGCGGGTGCCCAGTCGCCAGCGGCCTCCAGCTGCGCTCCCGCCCGCTCGACCAGCCGGCAGAAAAGCGCGCGCAGCCGCTCGCGCTGCTTCAATGTCCAGGCGGACTCGATGTCCCCTGGCAGGAATTCGCCGCAATAGATCTCGAAGGCGCCGGCGAGTTGCGCCGGGAGTTGCGCGGCGCCATCAGTGCGGGCCAGCAACTCGTCCAAGCTGCCGAGCTGCTTCTCGAACTCCCAGGTGTCCAGCCAGCAGAGGTTGCGGTTCAGGCTGATCTGGTCTTCCGCAACGGAGATCGCATCCGGCCGCGCGAGCAAACGACGCAGCCTGACCAGGTTAACGTCCAGCGCCTTTGCCGCACGGTCCGCATCCTCCTCGGGCCAGAGCACATCCGTCAGCCGCTCGGATGGCACCCGTTCCGCGCCCAGCGCAATCAGCGCCTTCAGCAGCGAAAGCGGCTTTCTCGGCGCCTTGCCGTGGAACTCCAGCGTCTCGCCATCCAGTTCGATCGCGAAACGCCCCAGGGTGTACACGCGCACCGGCCAGGGCCATGATCGGGGCGCACGCTTTGGCGGCGCCACCTGGTAACGCCGCACGATCTGCGTCGCGTAGTCTGTTTCTATCCCCAGCCGGAATGCCTCGGCCAGAACGTCGCCGGTCGTGATCGAGTATCTCGCCATCTGCGGATATTCAAACTGCCTGTCCCGGGCAAAATCCAGCGCTGCCCTGATCAGACCCGGCGCCCGCTCGACGGCACCTTCGCGCAAAGCAATCACGGCGTCCAGAAACTTCGCCTGACACTCGAGAAAGCCGAAGCAGGTCCCCGACACCATCTCGACCAGGCGCCTGCGCGTGCGATCGAACTCGGTCCGCCACCCCAGGATTGCGTACGCGGTGGCCGCGTGCTCGACCGACAGCATCTGGATATAGCGCTGGCCGGTGCGCATGGCCGCGTCGATAAGGTGTTCTGCAGCGCCCGCAATGTACTCGTAGTTCGCAGCCGCGCATTCCACGTGCACTCTCGACTGCGCGAGATGAAGTTCATCCATCGGGCGACGCTGGTCGGCCATGTCGACCACGCGCTGGTACCAGGTTCGGGCGCCCCGCACGTCGCCCAGCATCGCGTGGCACGAGATCTGATAGCTCGCGATCAGAATCGAGGTCCTGCGGGCGCCCTGAAGTCCGTGCGTCTCGCCGATCGACACTGCGCGGTCGAGCGCCTCTTTTGCCGCGTCATAGTCTCCCTTGATCATGTGGTAGTAACCCTCGCGCAGGTACCACCAGACCAGGTTGAAAGGCGTGATTTCCGGCCGCAGCAGTTGCGGCTTGATCGTCGCCAGCACGCGCGCCCCCATGGCCATGTCGCAGACCAGGTTGCTGTAGCTCAGCAGCATCATGCCGGTCGCCACGCAGCGATTGGCATCGCGTTCCTCGTCGAGAATCTTGCTCACCTGCCGCACCACTTCCGCGCGTCGAGGATGCTCCGGCGCCACGTACAGGATGCCGAGCAGCATGCTGGTGTACACACGCGTTTCCGCGCCCGATTCGTCTTCGAACGTCACGCTGTCGAGCAGTCCGTCCAGCTCTTCTACCCATCGCCCCATCTCACCGAAGTCCGACCACTCGTAGAAGTAGCTCTCGATGATGGCCGCAGCGGTCAGGCCCTGGCCGTTGACATGCGCGGTGGACACGAAGTTGGCATGCGCCTGCTCCAGGTACCGTCGGGCTTCCGGCTGGTCGATGGGTATCCACGAGGCGCCCAGCCAGAACTGCAGCCAGGGGGAGCTCTCCAACAGCACTGCCGGAAGCCTGGCGATCCAGTCCCTCAGCGTTTGCCCGCGCCCGAGCGACAGCACCGAGGGCGCGTGCTTTTCGATGAGTCGGCGCGCAGATTCCCATTCACCGGCGTCGGCGTAAAGCGTGATCGCGTGCTCGAAATCCCCCCGGGCTTCGAGCAGCGCAGCGGCCTGCCGGCCCAGCCGCAGTACCTCGCCTGCGCCCAGAATGGATTCGGCCTGAGACTGCAGGAATGTCCGGAACAGTGCGTGGTACCAGTAGTGCGGCTCGCTCGCGCTGCGCCGATGCGTGAACAGGTGGCGTCGATAAAGATCGTCGAGAATCTTTTCCGAATCCGGGTGGCCGGTCAGCTCGCGTGCGAGCGTAACCGGCACGTGCGGCAGGATGGCGGTGGCCACCAGGAATCGCTGCGTGCCGGCATCTATTCTCGAGAAGATCTGCGCGGCGAAGTACTCGAAAATCGCGTCTCGGCCGGTCAGCGGCAGCGGCTCCGGTTCCGCATTCCTGCGGAAGCTCTCCAGCATCAGCGTCAGGCCCGCAGCCCAGCCAGCATTCTGTACATGCATCTCCCGCAGGGCTTGCTCCGGAACGGGAGCCCGCAGGCTGGCGATCGCGCGTGCCTCGTCCAGCGTCAGCTTGAGATCCTCCCAGTCGAGAAAGGCCACCCGCTCGTTGGCGATCAGCCGCGCATAGCAATCGGGTGGGTCGCGCCGGCTGACCACGATGAGCGTGGCGCCTGGAGGGATCTCGTCGACCGCGTCCGAGACGATCTGGTGAAAGGCAGGGCTGTCGGCCGTTTCCTGATAGTTATCCAGTGCCAGCGCCGTTCCGGCCGGCAGGCGCGCGAACAGATCGCGAAAGAATCTGCGACCAAAGCCCTTGATGTCGTGCATGTACTCAGGGGTCAGAAGAGGCAGGGCGCGCTGCCCCCGCCGTCCGAACGGCCTTGCCGCCTCGCACAGGTAGTAAAAGAAGGTGGACAAATCGGCGTCGCCGACATCGACCTGGTACCAGATGCCGGGCACGCGGCGCGCGTCCAGCCAGCTTGCGACCAGCGTGGTCTTGCCCGCGCCCGGGGGACCGACCACGCAGATCGCGGACTTTTGCGCATGCGCTTCGTCCAGCGACGCGAACAGGCGCTCACGGGCGACGGCTTTGTGGAGACGCGGCCGCGTCAGTTTGGCCAGTTGGGGGCGCTTGGCAGCCATGGCTAGATTGCGCAAGCGGTGGCTGGTCCCGCTGCGCGCAGACCGGCGCCCGCGACACCGGCGAACTTGCCGCGTGGCACCGCCCAATGCCACCCCGAGCGGCCTGGTCCAGTTTCCAGCGCCGACAGACGACCTGATCCTATCGGTGCTGATTCACTTCGCCTGCGCAACTGCTCCCCTCCAGAGCAACGCACAACCCAAGCTTCTCAACTGCCGACTGTCAGGGCTCCCTCAAGGCAGCCCAGAAAATTCAGGTTACGCCTCAGGGGTGCAGGCGCAAGGGATTTCCATCAAAAAGCGGCGGCCTCCCCGCAAGGAGAGGGACCCGGCGAGGCGGCCGCCAGGCACAAAAGAGGGCGCCGCCGCCATCCGCGCCCCTGAGAAAGCACGGCTGCGGCAGCGCCCTCGCCGCCTCGATCTATTTCTTGACGTTGGCGATGGCGAACGACGCCCGCATCAGGTCGTCGTAAGCATCGTCCGAGGTGCGCGATTGCGCCAGTTTGCCCGGCTGGCCGGACGCCGGCGCAGCCCAGTCTCGCATCAGGTCGGCCTGGGCGTCGTCGGCCGCCCGCGTACGCACCGCCACCCGCTCGCCGCTGCCGGATTTCCAGGTGCGCATCAGGTCCTGGTAGCACTCATCGGCGCTGCGCGACTTGATCTCGCCCGCGACCACTGCGCCGGACAGCATCATCGCGCCGCACGCTCCCAGCAGAATCGCCGTCAGTTTGGTTTTCATCGCATTGCCTCCGTACGAAGTTGGATGGTCACCGGACCCGCTGCCGCGCCGGCTTTCGCCCTCTTCAGCATGGCTCGCAGGCCCCATTCGTGTGCATCGCGTCGGATGAGGGACGATGCCTTGTCGCCCCTGACCATCTTGTTCTGCTGCTTCGTACTTGTAATGCTTCTATAGCCGACTGCCTTGCCGCCGCGCAAGCGCCGCGCCCCTGGGTACTCACCTCTCGGCGCGTCGCTTCGGCCTGGCCGCGGGACTGCTCGGATTTCCGGACGATCCGACCCGCCTGCCGGGCCGCGGAAGCCCCCGCCTTTCGCGGCGGACCCCATCGCGGACAGCTTGCGATGCATACGACGCGACCACCATAACTCTTGAGGGGTTACAGATTCCCTACGTATTCGATATCCGATTGCAGGTGTCACGTGGGTGAGACGGGCGGCGCACCTTCTTCCGGTCAACTGCGGGCGAGCGGATGCGGCAAAGCCCGCCGGTTGCGGGCGCCAGGGACGGGGTCGGAACCCTCCGGGCGGCGCGGGGTTCGCAAGGCAGGCGTCAGCTTTGGATGTGGCACACGACATCGCCCACCCTGACAGTGGCATCGGTGTCGGCCGCTATCTCCAGCAGCACGCCGTCGCATGGCGCCTCCACTTGCGCGGTCACCTTCTCGGTCTCGATCTCGTACAGCGGATCGCCTTTCCTGAAGGCATCGCCGGGGCGCGCGTGCCAGCGGATGATGGTCGCTTCTTCCATGTTCATTCCAAACATGGGCAGCTTGAGCGAGACTTTCATGCGCGCGCTCCGCGCGCCAGCGTCTCGCGCACCGCGCCGGCGACCGCGGCCTCGTCGGGCAGCACCGCTTTTTCGAGGGCCGGCGTGCTCGGCAAAACGACTTTGACCCCGCTGAGATTCATCACCATCACATCGCACGAGCGTCGCGTGGGGACAGAGAGAAAATCGCGGGGGAAGCCGCTGTGACACATAAT
>CALJLA010000187.1 GCA_937983055.1 uncultured Pseudomonadota bacterium | reverse complement strand
GCAACTCAAAAGTTGATGGCGTCGCGGAAATCGTCGACGTCCTGAAAGTCCTTGTAGACCGAGGCGAAGCGGATGTAGGCCACCTTGTCCAGCCGGTACAGCTCGCGCATGACCATCTCCCCCAGCTTGCGCGATTCGACCTCGCTCTCGCCGAGCGACAGGAACCGGTTCTTGATGCGCACGATGGCGTCGTCCACCAGGTTGGCCGGCACCGGGCGCCGGTGCAGTGCGCGCATGAAGCCGGTGCGCAGCTTGTCTTCCTTGAACTCCTCGCGGTAGCCGTTGGACTTGACGATCTGCGGCATGCGCAGCTCCACCGTTTCGTAGGTGGTGAAGCGCTTGTCGCAGGCAAGGCAGCGGCGGCGGCGGCGGATGCTGTCGCCTTCCTCTGACACCCGCGAGTCGACCACCTGGGTGTCGGGGTGCTTGCAAAACGGGCATTTCATTCGCGATCACCTCGCCGCCGGAACCAGACCCCGCGCCGCGCCGGCGCGGCGGCGGCTCACGGCGACTGATATACCGGCAGCTTGCGACACAGCGCGGTGACATCCGCGCGCACACGGGCGATGGTCTTGTCGTCCTGGGGCGCATCCAGCACGTCGGCGATCAGGTGCGCGAGCTGTTCGGCCTCCAGCTCGGCGAAACCGCGCGTGGTCATCGCCGGCGAGCCGATGCGGATGCCGCTGGTCACGAACGGTTTCTCCGGATCGTTCGGGATGGCGTTCTTGTTCACCGTGATGTGCGCCTGCCCGAGCACCGCCTCGGCATCCTTGCCGGTGATCTTCTTGGCGCGAAGGTCGACCAGAAACAGATGGCAGTCGGTGCGCCCGGACACGATGCGCAATCCGCGCTCGGCAAGCACCTTGGCCATTACCCGCGCGTTGGCAACCACCTGCTCCTGGTACTTGCGGAACGCCGGCGACATGGCCTCCTTGAACGCAACCGCCTTGGCGGCGATCACGTGCATCAGCGGCCCGCCCTGGGTGCCGGGAAAGATGGTGGAATTGATCGGCTTCTCGAACTCGGCCGGGCCGAGGATGATGCCGCCGCGCGGCCCGCGCAGCGTCTTGTGCGTGGTGCTGGTAACGAAGTCGGCCACCGGGATGGGGCTGGGATACACGCCGGCCGCCACCAGCCCGGCGTAGTGCGCCATGTCCACCATCAGGTAGGCGCCCACGGCATCGGCGATGTCGGCGAAGCGCTTCCAGTCGATCACCAGCGAATAGGCCGAGGCCCCGGCCACGATCATCTTCGGCCGGTGTTCGTGGGCAAGCTTCTCGACCTGGTGGTAGTCGATCTCCTCCGCCTCGTTCAGCCCGTAGCTCACCACGTGAAACAGCTTGCCGCTGAAATTCACCGGCGAGCCGTGTGTAAGGTGGCCGCCGTGCGCCAGCGACATGCCGAGGATGGTGTCCCCCGGCTGCAGCACCGAGAGGTAGACCGCCGCATTGGCCTGGCTGCCGGAGTGCGGCTGCACGTTGGCGACCTCGGCCTTGAACAGCGTCTTGCAGCGGTCGATTGCCAGCTTCTCGGCGATGTCCACGAACTCGCAGCCGCCGTAGTAGCGCTTGCCCGGATAGCCCTCGGCATACTTGTTGGTCAGCACCGAGCCCTGCGCCTCGAGCACCCTGGGGCTCGCGTAGTTCTCGGAGGCGATCAGCTCGATGTGGTCTTCCTGACGGCGGCGCTCGGACTCGAGCGCGATCCACAGCTCCTGGTCGAAGTCCTGAATGGTGTCCCGGGGAGTGAACATGGCAACTGGATGGGGGAAAGGCGCGGGATTTTAACACCATGCAACGCGCCGACCGCCCCTCGCCAGCGTAAATGCTTCAGGTAAACTCTGCCGCCATTCAAACCGCACAAGAACGGCGCCGCCGGCGGGCGGCTTCACCCTCGGGGAGAGAGTCATGCCAAAAACCTTGCTGAGTACGCTGGTGTGGGCCGCGATCGCCACCCTGGGCGCTTCGGCCGTCGGCGGCATCGCCATCCATCGCG
>CALJLA010000186.1 GCA_937983055.1 uncultured Pseudomonadota bacterium | reverse complement strand
GCCGCCATCGCCAGCGGCTCAAACAGATAGCGAATCATGCCGCTGAGAAAAATGCCGTCGAAGGAACCGGCGCCGCCGATCGACGCGATCGGCGCACCGAGCTTACGGATGTCTTTCAGCCGCAGCAGATCGGCGCCGATCAGCACGCCAAGCGTGCCGCCGATGTAGGCGAGCGGTGCCCGCGCCTGCTCGTCGCCGAGGGCGTAGGCGATCAGCGCCGCGGCCAGCGGCGCGATCAGGATCGGAATGCCGATGCCGACGCCGGCTATCGGCCGGCTGGCCGCAAATGCCACTGCCGAGACCGCAGCGACGCAGATCACGGCGGCGCCGAACGGTACCGGATGCAGGCTGAACAGGTACAGCGAAAACGCGGTGGGCACCACGCAGCCGCCCACGTTCACCGCGATCAGGGTCTTGCCCGGCGTGCCGATGCGCCGCGGCTGAAGCCAGGCGCGCAGCTGCGGCGGCACCGGGGTCTCGCCGCTGAAATTGGATGCGATGGTGAACAGCGGCATGTTCAGCAGGCTGCCGGCGAGCGTGACGACCAGCAGCAAATAGGCCGATTCCGCCGACAGGCCGAGCTTTCCAAATGCAATCTGCAGCACCTCGAACTGCACGAGGACGGCGAGAATGCCGACCGCTGCGATCAGCAGAAAGAGATGGAGTGGCGAGCGAGGCACTGTGGTGGGGTTAACCGCGCGAGCTGGGCGTCGCGTCCGGTCGGGACTGCCGTTGCCTGACGCTGACAAAAACGCCCGGCGCCATGGCGGTCGCCGGGCGGCACAGATTCAGGCTGCGGGTGTTACTTCAGGTCGTCTGCGATCGCGTCGATCGCCGCCTGTGCGCAGACGCCGTCCTGCTGGGCGGTGGCGCCGGAAACGCCGATCGAGCCGATGTGGTGACCGGAGGCGGTCTTGATCGGCAGACCACCCTCGAAGGTCGCGATACCGGGAATGAACGCCAGCCCGGGCACGCGCGTCTTGACGATTTCCTCGACCTGCTTGGTCGAGAACGGGAAACCAGCCGACGTTTCGGCCTTGATCATCGCGATGTCGATGCTCTTGAGGAAGGCGTCGTCCATGCGCACGAAGTGCTTCAGGTTGCCGCCGCCATCGAGAATGGCGATGTTCATGCGCCAGCCTTCCGCCCGCGCCTTGTCCACGCATGCCGCGGACATCTTCTGCGCCATCTCCATGGTCAGGATCGGCCGCATCTCTGCCGCGGCCACCGCGCCGGCGGCAAACAGCGACGCCAGGGTTGCGCAAATCAGTGTCTTTTTCATTGATGAGTCTCCTTGTCTTTGCGATGTTGAGTGGCAAATTCGGGAGCGGTCATGTGCTTGCAAGGCGGTCCTCCCCGCTCCGTCCGCCGTGAGTTCATGCCGGATGCATGGCTGCGCGCCGGGCACCGGCCTGTCGGGTTGCGACAGAAGGCTTGGTCAAGCGCGTGCACGCAAAGTTCGCCCGCCTCCCCGGTCCATGCGCCGGCTGCTGTGACGCGCGTGCTGCCCTCAGCCGTCTGCCAGGCGCAAGCCCTTGAACTGCCACCGGTCCCGGGCGTAGAAGAAATTTCGGTAGCTGGCCCGGATGTGCGAGCGTGGCGTGACGCAGGAGCCGCCGCGCAGCACCATCTGGTTCACCATGAACTTGCCGTTGTATTCGCCCAGCGCGCCGCCGCTGGCGCGAAACCCCGGGTAGGGCAAATAGGCGCTGGCGGTCCATTCCCAGACATCGCCGAAGAATGCGCTGTCGCCGGCGCAGGGGCGCGGGTGCAGGCGGCCGCTTTCCATGAAATTGCCCTCCTGCGACCGCGTGGCGGCGCAGACTTCCCATTCCGCTTCTGTCGGCAGCCGCTTGCCGGCCCAGCGGGCAAAGGCGTCGGCTTCGTAGTAGCTGACATGACACACCGGCTCGGCCGGCTCTACCGGACGCATCCCCGACAGCGTCATCTGCCACCACTCGCCATCGCGCAGCTCCCAGTACAGCGGTGCCTGCCAGCCCAGTTCGTTGACCGTCTGCCAGCCGTCGGACAGCCACAGCGTCGCCTGCCGGTAGCCGCCGTCCTCGATGAAGGCGATGTAATCGGCCTTGGTAACCGGCCGGGAGGCGATGCGAAACGGTTCGAGATGCACGGGGTGGCGCGGTGATTCGTTGTCGAAGGCAAACCCGCTGCCGTCGTGGCCGATCTCGCATAGCCCGCCGTCGACCGACAGCCAGCCAAGCGTGTGCGCCGGTTTTCGCGCCTCCGCCGGCGATGCCCGGTAGACGGGCCGCTGCGGATTGCACCAGAACAGGTGCTTGATATCGGTGAGCAGCAGTTCCTGGTGCTGCTGTTCGTGATGCAGTCCGAGCCGCGCGCGCAGCGCGATGTCGTCCGCATGGGAAGGCGGCGGATCGGCGAGCAGCTTCGCCAGGGCGGCATCGACATGCGCGCGATAGCGGCGCACGGTGTCGAGCGTCGGCCGGGTGAGCAGTCCGCGGTCGCGGCGCGGATGGAACGCACCCACCGACTCGTAATACGAGTTGAAGAGATAGGCGAACTGCGCGTCGAAAGCAGTGTAGCCGGAGGCGTAAGGCAGCAGGATGAACGTCTCGAAGAACCAGGTGGTGTGCGCAAGATGCCACTTGGCGGGACTCGTTTCAGGCGCGCTTTGCACCACGCAGTCTTCCGGCGTCAACGGCTCGATCAGCGCCAGCGTCTGCGCGCGCACCTGCATGACCTGTGTCTGCAGCGCGGGAACCCGCGTCGCCGCCGCGGGCGATGCCAGCGTATTCATGATCGGCTTTCCTCTCTGCGATGGCAAAAGTGTAAGGCCCGGGCCCGTCGACCGACAAACGCACCCGGGCGCGACGTCCTTGCCTGTTTTGTTACATTTGACCGAAAACCCCGGGCGGTTTCCACGGTCATCATTTCAGGGTAGGGTGCAGCAAACCCGACATCAGGAGAACAACAAATGCGGATGGCAGATCGATCCCTCGGGCATGAGCTTCGCAACTTCCGCTTCGTCTTGCACGGGCACGGCGGCGGTATCGACCGTGAAGAAGTGCTGGCCGGCCTCAGCGCGGCGCAGAAGACGCTGCCCGCGAAGCTTCTGTATGACGCGCGCGGCAGCGCTTTGTTCAACTCGATTTGCGCCACCGAAGCGTATTACCCCACGCGCACCGAACGCGCGATCTTCATCGCGCATGCGGAATCGATCGCGCAGGCAGTGGGCCGGGACAGCGCCGTCATCGAGTTCGGTCCCGGCGACATGTCGAAGGTGCGGCTGCTGCTGGATGCGCTGCACCCGGCGATGTATATCGGCATCGACATCTCCGAGGCAGAACTGATGCGCGCCGGGTCGGCGCTGGCGGGAGAATACCCGTGGGTGCAGGTGGTGGCGGTGTGCGGCGATTTCGCCGCGACCGACATGCTGCCGGCCCTGGTGCCGGCGCAGAACCGCTGGGTCGCTTTCTTTCCGGGTTCGACCATCGGCAATCTCGAGCCGGCGGAGGCGGCCGCCTTCCTGCAGCGCCTGCGCGCGCTGGTCGGTGCCCGGGGTGCCGCGATTGTCGGCGTGGATTTCCGCAAGTCGAAGGCGGTGCTGGATCTTGCCTACAATGACCCGCAGGGGTTTACGCGCGCCTTCAATCTCAACCTGCTGACGCGACTCAATCGCGAGCTGGGCGCGAACTTCGACGAACGGCGTTTCCGCCACCATGCCTTTTACAACGAGGCCCTTGGGCGGGTGGAAATGCACCTGGTGAGCGCGGTGGCACAGCGCGTGCAGCTGGCCGGCGAGCAGATCGTTTTTCGGCCGGGCGAATCGATCCACACCGAGAGTTCGTACAAGTACCGTCCCGAGGATTTCGACCGGATGGCGGCGGACGCCGGCTTCGGCACGCGCCGCCTGTTCAGCGACCCTCAGGCGTGGTTCGGCGTGTACGTGCTGAGCGCGGAGTGATCCGCGGCGCCGCTACAGCCAGTGCATCATGCCCATCTCGAACGGATGGGCGAGCAGCCGGTTGTGCGGGTAGACCCGGATGCGGTATTCGAGCTTGCCGCACAGATCGGGCGTGAGTTCCAGCACGAACCGCGTCTCGCCCTGCTCGGTGCGCGTGCCCTCCGGCTCGAAGCGATAGCAGGTCTGCCGCTGGCGGTCGACCGGGCTGTCGTCCCGGCCCAGCAGCAATTCCACTGAAATGTCGTCGGCCTTCAGGCCGTCGGTTTCCACCGCCACCTCGAAGCGCAGCTTGTCGCCGAACTGAATCTGCCTGACCGGATCGTCCAGGCGCCGCGCCCTGATCTTGCCCCAGCTCTTGCGTACCCGCGCCTTCCATTGCGCGACGCCGCGCGCGCCTTCGTAGTCCGAGTCGGAGAAGCGCCGGCCCTGCCGGCTCGCTGGCAGGTAGAACTTCTGCACGTACTCGTTGACCATGCGGATCGAACTGAACCGGGCCATCAGCGTCGCCATCGAGCGCTTCGCCATCTGCACCCAGCCGGTCGAGTAGCCGGTGTCCCCGCGCCGGTAGTACAAGGGAATCACCTGATCCTGCAGCAGCTCGTAGAGCGTGCGGCTTTCTTCGAGGTCGCGGCGCTCCTCGTCGAGCTGATCCGAAACCGGCTTGATCGCCCAGCCGTTCCGGCCGTCGTAGCCCTCCTCCCACCAGCCGTCGAGCACCGACAGGTTGATCACGCCGTTGATGCCGGCTTTCATGCCTGAGGTGCCGCTCGCCTCCAGCGGGAAGATCGGGTTGTTCAGCCACACATCGACGCCGGCGACCAGCCGCCGCGCCAGCCGCAGATCGTAGTCCTCGACCAGCAGGATCTTGCCTTCGAACTCCGGCATGCGGGTGATCTCGACCACGCGGCGGATGATGTCCTGGCCGGGCGTATCGGCGGGGTGGGCCTTGCCCGCGAACAGAAACAGCACCGGGTGCGTGTCGTCGGCCAGGATCTGGCGCAGCCAGTCCAGATCGCGAAACAGCAGCGCGGCCCGCTTGTAGGTGGCAAAGCGGCGCGCAAACCCGATGGTGAGCACGTTTGGATTTCTCGGGTCGGCGAGCTTGAGCAGTCGGTCGAGGTGCGCTTCCGAGCCGCGGTTGCGAAAGTGCTGCCGGGACACCCGGTGGCGGATCAGGTGCAGCATCTGCGTTTTCAGCGACTGGCGGATGCTCCAGAACAGATGGTCCGGAATATCGTCCACCCGGCTCCAGTAGTTGTGGTCCAGCATATGGTGCGACCAGTCGAAACCCAGAAACTTGTCGAATTGCTCGCCCCACTCCGGCGCCAGAAAGGTCGGCACGTGCACGCCGTTGGTGACGTAGGCGATCGGGTTTTCGTGGGGCTCGAGTTCCGGCCACAGCGGGGCGCAGATGCGCGACGACACGCCGCCGTGGATGCGCGACACGCCATTCTGAAAACGCGAGCCGCGGATCGCGAGCGCGGTCATGTTGAAATCGCGGCTGTGGCCGACGCGGCCGAGCGCGAGAAACTGGTCCTCGCTCAGGCCTAGCTCCTGCTGCATCCGGCCGAAGTAGCTGCGAATCATGTCTTCGCCGAAGTGATCGTGCCCGGCCGGCACCGGCGTGTGCGTGGTGAACACGGTGTTCGACGCGACCGTCTCGAGCGCGGCGTCGAACTCGAGGCCCTTTGCGACCAGCATGCGCACCCGCTCGAGCACCAGGAACGCCGGGTGGCCCTCGTTGATATGCCAGACGGTCGGCTTCAGGCCGAGCGCCGACAGCACCCGCACACCGCCGATGCCGAGCACGATCTCCTGTTCGATGCGGGTGGTGCGGTCGCCGCCGTAGAGCCGGTGGGTGATATCGCGATCCTGCGGGCTGTTGGCCTCGAGGGCGCCGTCGAGCAGGTACAGGGTCACGTGCCCGACCACCACCTTCCAGACCCGAAGCTGCAAGTGACGGCCAGGCAGCTCGACCTGGACGCGCACCTCGCTGCCATCGGCGTTGTGCACCGGCAGGATCGGCAGGTCGTCGAACTCCGAATCGGTGTAGTGGGCGCGCTGGTTGCCCTCCGCGTCGATCGACTGGTGGAAGTAGCCCTGGCGGTACAGCAGGCCGACCGCGACGAACGGCAGGCGCATGTCGCTGGCGGACTTGCAGTGATCGCCAGCCAGGATGCCGAGGCCGCCGGAATAGATCGGCAGACTTTCGTGGAATCCGAACTCGGCGCTGAAGTAAGCGACCAGGTCGGTCTGGCGCAGCCATTCCGAACCGTTGCGACGCAGCGGTTCGGAGTGGTAGGTATCGAACTCCGAGAGTACCCGGTTGAAGTTGCCGAGAAACACCGGATCGTCCGCCGCCGCGACCAGCTTCTGCTCGTCGACGCGCTTCAGAAAAGCCTTGGGATTGTGGCCGACCGAATCCCATAGCGCGGTGTCCAGGCGGGAAAACAGCGTGCGCGTCGACCGGTCCCAGCTGTACCAGAGGTTGTTGGCGAGTTCTTCCAGCCGGGCGAGCCGGCGCGGAATCTTCGGTTTGACTTCCAGGAAATAGGTTGTCGCTTTACTCATCGATGCCAAATGGGGCCGGGGCGGCGGGCCCGCTCATTATCGGGAAACGGTCGTGGCCGCGAAAGACTTGCGCCCCGATGGTGCGTCGCGCGCCGGCGCGGTGCGTGCCGGACTCCCGTTCCGGGGCTGCCGTCGCTACAGCACATAGCGCGCCAGATCTTCGCTGCCGGCCAGTTCCTTGAGCCGGGCGTCGACATAGGCGGCATCCACGGTGATCGTCTGCGACTGGCGCCGCGAAGCCTCGAACGAGAGCTCTTCCAGCAGCTTTTCCATCACCGTGTACAGGCGCCGGGCGCCGATGTTCTCGGTTTTCTCGTTGACCTGCCATGCGATCTCGGCGAGGCGCCGGATGCCGTCGGGCCTGAACGCCAGGGTCACGCCCTCGGTCTCGAGCAGCGCCTGGTACTGTCGGGTCAGGCAGGCATCGGTGGCGGTGAGAATGCGCTCGAAATCGCCGACCGAAAGGCTCGACAGCTCCACCCGGATCGGAAACCGGCCTTGCAGTTCCGGGATGAGATCCGAGGGCTTGGACAGGTGGAACGCCCCGCTGCCGATGAACAGGATGTGGTCGGTGCGCACCATGCCGTACTTGGTCGACACGGTCGTGCCTTCCACCAGCGGCAACAGGTCGCGCTGCACGCCCTGTCGCGAGACCTCGGCCGCCGAGGTCTCCTGCCGGCTGGTGATCTTGTCGACTTCGTCGATGAACACGATGCCGTTCTGTTCGGCATTGGTCAGGGCGCGCAGCTTGAGCTCCTCGTCGTTGATCAGCTTCGCCGCTTCCTCGTCGGTCAGCAGCTTGAACGCTTCCTTGATGCGGATCTTGCGCAGCCGCTTGCGGCCACCGCCGAGGTTCTGGAACATGCCCTGAATCTGCGAGGTGAGCTCCTCCATGCCGGGCGGTGCCAGGATTTCCATGTGCGCAGCCGCCTGCGAGACCTCGATTTCGATTTCCTTGTCGTCGAGTTCGCCCTCGCGCAGCCGCTTGCGGAATTTCTGCCGGGTGGCGGTGTCGGTGCTGGCCGGTTCGCCGCCCCCGAAACCGACTTCGCGTGCCGGCGGCAGCAATGCATCGAGAATGCGCTCCTCGGCAAGGTCTTCGGCGCGATGGCGGACCTTGCGCGTTTCCTGCTCACGCGCGTCCTTCACCGCAGTTTCCACCAGGTCGCGAATGATGCTGTCGACATCCTTGCCGACGTAGCCGACCTCGGTGAACTTGGTCGCCTCCACCTTGATGAAGGGCGCGTCGGCCAGCCGCGCAAGTCGCCGCGCAATCTCGGTCTTGCCGACGCCGGTCGGCCCGATCATCAGGATGTTCTTCGGCGTGATCTCATGGCGCAGCGGCTCGGCGACCTGCTGGCGCCGCCAGCGGTTTCTCAGCGCGATGGCGACCGCGCGCTTGGCCGCATCCTGGCCGATGATGTGTTTGTCCAGTTCGTGGACGATTTCCTGTGGGGTCATCGAAGACATGGTTGAGTTCGGTGATGTGTTTGTGGCTACGGCCCGCGCTGCGCGCTTAACCTGCTGCGCAGGTTAGCCTTCGCCGCAACAAGCCGCTGCGCGGCGTGTTGTCCAGTTCGTGGACGATTTCCTGCGGGGTCATCGAAGACATGGTTGAGTTCGGTGATGTGTTTGTGGCTACGGCCCGCGCTGCGCGCTTAACCTGCTGCGCAGGTTAGCCTTCGCCGCAACAAGCCGCTGCGCTGGCGGGCATTTGTGTCGCTGAACCGCGGGTGCTGCGGACCGGGCATGCGCTGGACGTCAGTCGATGGTCTCGACGCTGTGGTGCTGGTTGGTGTAGATGCAGATGTCGCCCGCCACCACCAGGGCCTTTCTGACGATCTCCTCGGGCGAGAGTTCGGTGTTCTCCAGCAGTGCGCGCGCCGCCGCCTGCGCGAACGGGCCGCCGCTGCCGATGGCGATCAACCCGTATTCCGGTTCCACCACGTCGCCATTGCCGGACAGGATCAGCGAGCTTTCCCGGTCGGCGATGGCCAGCATCGCCTCCAGCCGACGCAGCACGCGATCGGTGCGCCAGTCCTTGGCGAGCTCCACCGCCGAGCGCAGCAGATGGCCCTGATGCTTTTCCAGCTTCGCCTCGAAGCGCTCGAACAGCGTAAAGGCGTCCGCCGTGCCGCCGGCAAAGCCGGCGATGATGCGGTCGTTGAACAGCCGGCGCACTTTGCGCGCCGAGGCCTTCAGCACCACGTTGCCCAGCGTCACTTGTCCATCGCCGCCCAGCGCGACGCGATGGCCGCGGCGCACCGACACAATGGTCGTGCCGTGTAGGGTTTCGCTCATATCCTGTGTTCCACCTGTACCCCGCGTCCGCCGACCCGGCGCTCGCGCCGGGTGGCACTGCCGCCGCGCACCGGAACCGTGAGTCGCGGTTTCCGGGCGGGCGGACGCCCAAAAAGGAAAAAGCCTGCGCGCATGCGCAGGCTCTTCGAGCATAGCCATTGCCTGCCGCGCAGGCAAGGCGGCTCAGGTGGCGGGCGAGTGCTTTTCCAGCGCGCTGAACGCGATTCCGGCCAGGGCTAGGGCCCAGACAATGACCGCGCCGGTCGGCAGGTCGGTGTACAGCGACACCAGCAGGCCGGCCAGATAGCCGATGGCGCCGACCGCGTAGGCTTTCGCCAGTCGGCGGTTGCGCGCGTCGCGGGTTGCCAGGGCCGGAATGATCAGGCTGGCAAACACCAGATAGACACCGACCATCTGCACCGAGGCAGTGACCGCCAGTCCGAACAGGAGATAAAAACCCATGCGCCCCAGCCGCTGCTCGCCGGCGCCAAACCAGGCGAGGCAGACCATTGCGGTGACTGCGCCAACCCACAGCAGCTGCTCCGAACCGACCCAGAGAATCTGCCCGACGAGCAGTTGCCGCAGGTATTCGCCGCCGTGCGGATTCTGCGAAAGCATCAGAATCTCCAGTGTGGCGGCCAGAATGAACACCGTGCCGATAATCGCTTCCTGGTAGCGCGGCCAGCGTTTCTCGGTCCAGGTCAGCAACAGCGCGCCGGCCATCGCGGCGCCCAGCGCAGACAGCTGAACCGCGATGCCGTGGCTTTCGAAGCCGGCCAGATCCGCCGCCACCACGCCGGCGCCGGCAATCTGGGCGATGGCAATGTCGATGAACACGATGCCGCGGGCGAGCACCACCATTCCCAGCGGCACATGCGTGGCGATCACCAGAAGGCCGGCGACAAGGGCCGGCAGCAGAATGGTCAGCTGTTCGGTGGGCATCAGCGCCCCGCCGCCTTCCTCAGCCGCGCGATGCTGTCGTCGAACAAGCCGAACAGGTCGCCCGCCTCACGCGTGCCCCCCACGGTAAACGGCAGGACCGCAATCGGCACGCCGGTGCGCTCGGCCAGCCACTGCGGCGCTTTCGGCTCGTTGTAGGCCATGCGCAGGATGAGGTCGGCCGGATCGGCTTTCAATCGGGTCAGCAGTTCCGCCAGATGGCCAGCGCTGGGTGGAATGCCGGGCTTGGGCTCGATTGTCATCGCGAGCTTCAGCCCCAGCCAGTCGGCCAGGTAGACCGAATCGCGATGGTAGGTCACTACCGCCAGTCCTTTCAGCGCCGCAGCCTCCTTTTCCCAGCGGGCGATGGCCTCGCGCCAGCGCGCCTGAAAATCGCGGCCGCGGGCTGCGTAGTAGTCGGCACTGCCCGGATCGATCTGCGCCAGCCGCTGGCTTAGCGCCGCGCCGATCTTCGCGATCCGGCGCGGATCGAGGTGCACATGCGGATTCCCGTACGGGTGCACATCCCCCATCGCCCGATCGACCTCGGCCGGCACCTCGAGGCGGTCGACCTGGTCCGCCGCGAGGAAATGCCCGGGCTGGCCGGGTTGCACCGAGCGGTTTCCAGACGCCTTCAGGAGCACCGGAAGCCAAGCGACTTCCAGTTCGGCACCGTTGCACACCATCAGATCGGCAGAGCGCATGCGGGCGATCAGGCTGGGCCGCGCTTCCACCCGGTGCGGGTCCTGCCTGGGCGAGGTGGCCTGGTAGACCGAGACCTTGTCGCCGCCGAGCGCTTCCGACAGCGAAGCCCACTCCGGCTCGCAGGCAAAGACGTTGACTTTTGCCTGCGCCGGCGCAACCCACGCCAGGCTGGTGGCGGCCAGGATGAATACTGCAAACAGGATTCTCATCGCACACTCCCCCAGTGCGGGCGGGCCGGCGCTGCGGCCGGCCCGCCCGCGCGATCAGAACCGATGGGCGCCGTGCGCGCCCAGGCTCATGATGTATTGCAGAACGATTTGATTATCGGTTTGATCGAAGCGCGCCTTGTCCTGGGCGAACTGCAGCCGCAGCCGCGAGAACTCCGTGGGCGAGAAATCGATCATTGCGGTACTGCGCTCCGGTTCGTGGGCGCGCAGCAGTTGCAGATCGTCCCGCGTAAGCGCGCCACTGGCGACCGGCGCATAGTCGAGTGTGCCCGAATCGAGCCGGTCGTAGCGCACGCCGAAGCGCCAGCGCGGCATGAACTGGTAGATCACCTGCGCGTACCAGCCGTTTTGCTCGCTGGTGTAGGCGCCTTCCTGCGCGAAAGTTTCGGTGATGTCGTCGAAATCGTATCCGAGCTGACCGTTCTCCTTGCGCTGGAAGTATTCCGCCTGGAACTTGAAATTTCGTGCCTTCGAATTGCCGTCGGGCGCCCACTTCCAGACGAAGTCCACGCCCCACATCTTGCTTTCGAGATCGGAGAAAATGTTCTCGATCTCGGTGCCGGCGGAATCGCTGTCGTCGTACTCGCGTTCGGCGGCGCGCGTCTCGCGGTAAGACAGGCCGAAGCGGTAGCTGTGGCTGAAGCCGATATCGCCGCCGACACGCGCGAACAGCGCGCCGGCATTGAGTCCGTTCTTGTCGCGCTCCGAGCCGGGGAAATTCGCGCCGCGCCCCGCTTCGCCACCGAGCTCGACGAACAGCGGCGTGGGCGCCACCCAGCGCAGCTGCACGCCGTCGTCGGCCAGGTTGCCGCCGAAGAACGCCTGGTGGACAAGGGGAATGTCGGCAAAATCCCAGGCATGCGGGTGCTGCTCGTTCTGGTAGCCAAAGGCGGAGAAGAACCGTCCGGCCTTGATCGTCAGTCCGGGCACGAAGCCGCTGTTCTGCACGAAGGCTTCCTCGACCTCGATCTCGTCCTCGCCGGTGACTGCGGCGGTGAAGTAGCCGGAAAAATACGGGTCGATGTTGGCCGAAAGGGTGAGCTCCGATTCCTCCAGGCTGAAGCCGCGCTCGCCGGGGCCGGCGCCATGGCCGTGCCCTTCCTCGCCGTGGCCGCCGGCCGGCACGAAACCGCCGATCTGGTAGGTCTCCGGCGACTCTTCCAGGTTGCGGTACTTGGCGTCCAGGATCAGCGAAATCGCCGGATTGAACGTGTTGTCGCTCAGCATCGAGCGGCTGGAGTCCATGGCCGCCGGCGCGGCGGGTGACGCTGGCGCGGCCCGGCGCTGCTCGGCGCGCTCCACGCGCTCTTCGAGCTGGCGGATCTGTTCGCGCAGCGTTTCGATTTCGGCATCCTGGGCGGCAACGCCCAGGGGGGTTGCGAACGCGGCCGCCATCAGCGCGGCAAGCGGTTTCCTGACCATTGATACTCTCCTCTGATTCGAAAAAGCGATAGCACGCCGCCGCCGTGAGCGGGCGTCGCGTCGGACTTGGTCGGTCAGAGGAGGTGCGGCGGTGCGCGGGAGCGGTAAGCCGGCTGCGCCTTGGTAACGCAGGCACACGCCTCGGCCGCGAGCTGCAGGAAGCGACCTTCCGTTGCCACCAGTCGAAGGTCCGGCGCGGCGGCGGCATGCGAGAGCTTCTCGATCGAGACGCACTTGCCGCACAGCTTCAGGTGGACAAGCGATTGCTCCTGGGCGGGCGGCTGCCCGGCATCGAGATGCGAAACCAGATGCGCGAGCGCGCCGTGCTGCGCAATCAGCAGCACGGCGGGGATAATCCAGTTCAGCGCTCGGCGAAAAAGCTTCATTGCGGTCGATGATGCAGTCGGGCGGGAGTGTAACCAAACTTGCCCGGGGCTGTGAACCGCCGGCGCAGCACGGCGTGCTGTGCGCGGGCTATAGTGCTGACAGGGGGTGTCTGCTCGAAGCCGGAATGACTCGCCAACGCATAATGCAGCGCGCCGGGTGCAGTGTGTCGCGTCGCCGGCTGCTCGGCGCCGGGCTTGCGCTGGCCGGCGGGTGGCTCCTGCCGGCGCCTGCGCGCGCGGGACGCCTGATGGGCCTTTCCGGCGAGGTGCGGGTCAACGGCCGTCGGGTAAGCGAAGGCGCGGCGGTGCTGCCGGGCGACCTGGTGGAAACCGGCGTCAACGGCGATGCTGTATTCGTCATCGGCGAGGACGCGTTTCGCCTGCGTGCCGGCAGCGAGATGGACCTCTACGGCGCGCGGGGCGCGAACGGCGGCGTGGTGTCCGGCCTGCGCCTGCTGAGCGGCGCGCTGCTGGCGGTGTTCGGTCCGGGCCGCCGCGACGTGCTCACCGCCACCGCGGTGGCCGGCATCCGCGGCACCGGCATCTACCTGGAAGCGAGCGCCGAGCACACCTACTTCTGCACCTGCTACGGCGAAGTCGACCTCGCCGACCAGCACCGGCAGCAACGCGTGCGTGTCGCCAGCCACTATCACCAGCCGCACATGATCTACGCCGCGATGCGCGAGGGCCGCATGATGGAACCGAGCGGCGTGAAGAATCACTCCGACGAGGAACTTGTCTACCTGGAGTCGCTGGTCGGGCGGGTGCCGGCGTTCGGCAAAGGCTAGAAGTCGTCCAGCGCCGCGTCGCGGGTGAGATGGGAAATGTCGCCCCAGGCGCTGACCTGCCAGGCCTTGCCGTCGTATTGAAGGCAGTTGACGCTGGCGTTGAGCACCGGGAAATCGCGCGTCTTCTCCAGCGCAATACGGTTGACGAACCGGTAGGCGGCATCGAGCACGCCGCCGTGGGTGACGGCGACGATGCGGCCGCCGGCATGGCGTGCGGCCATCTCGGTCAGCCAGGCGGCCACCCGGTCATGCACCTGGCGGATGCTCTCGCCCTGCGGTATCGCGTGGTCGGGATCGCGCTGGCGAAACCGCGCGTAGTCCTCGGGAAAGCGCGCCTCGCACTCCGGGCCGGTGAGCCCCTGAAAAATGCCGAGATGGCGCTCGCGCAGGCGCGGCTCGCGTACCGGCTGCTTGCCGCTGTGATCGGCGATCGGCTGCGCCGTCTGCAGCGCCCGGCCCAGGTCGCTGCAATAGAAGTGGTCGAAAGACTCGCGCCCCAACCGCTCGCCCACCAGCAGCGCCTGGGCGAGACCTTCGTCGTTCAAGGGACTGTCGAGGTGGCCCTGGATACGCACCTCGGCGTTCCAGGCGGTCTCGCCGTGGCGGATCAGTATGAACTCGGTCATTTCTTCCTCCCTATGCGCGCCTGCACAGCAAGCCCTTGAGGTAATCGCCTTCCGGAAACTGCAGCGCGACCGGATGATCCGGCGCCGGCTCGAAGCGGTGCAGGATCTGTGCGTCCACTGCGGCGTCGGCAGCGGCGCCGGCGACGATCTTCTGGAACAGCTCGCGCGAGATGCCGCCGGAACAGGAAAACGTCGCCAGCAGCCCGCCGGGGCGCAGCAGCTTGAAGGCGAGCAGGTTGATGTCCTTGTAGCCGCGCGCGGCGCGCTCGGCGCTGGCGGGCGTCGGCGCGAACTTCGGCGGGTCGAGCACGATCAGGTCGAACTGGCGTCCCTGATTGCGCAGGCTGCGCAGATGGTTGAAGGCGTCGGCTTCGATCCAGTGCGCGCGCCCGGCCGGCAGGCCGTTCAGTTCGACGTTGCGCCGGCCCAGCGCCAGCGCGTCGGCCGAACTGTCCACCGACATTACTTCCGCGGCGCCGTGACGCAGCGCATGCAGCGTGAAACCGCCGGTGTAGCAGAACATGTTGAGCACCGAACGCCCGGCAGCGAGGCGGCCGACTGCGTCGCGATTGTCGCGCTGGTCCAGATAAAAGCCGGTCTTGTGGCCGCGGGCGATGTCCACGATCAGGCGCACGCCCGATTCCTCGATTTGGAGTTCGGTGTCGCCATCGCCGCGCAGCCACCCGCTGCGTGGTGCGAGCCCCTCCAGCGCGATCACCTCGGCATCGGAGCGCTCGTACACGGCGCGCACGCCGGCACAGTCGAGCAGCGCGTCGGCGAAGCTTTCGCGCCAGCGCGCGGCGCCGGCGCTGTTGCACTGGATCACCGCGACATCGGCGTAGCGGTCGACCACCAGCCCCGGCAGCCCATCCGATTCGGCGTTGACCAGACGCAGACTGCTGCGCGCCTGCGCGCTGCGCGCTTCGACGGCCTGCGCGAGCCGCCGGCGGATGAAGGCTTCGTCCACCCGCGCGTCGGCATCGAACGACCACGCGCGCGCCACGATCTGCGAGGCCGGGCTGTAGGCGGCCCACGCCAGAAAGCGACCGTCGCCGGCCTGCACCGCGAGCGTTTCTCCCGATGACGGCCGGCCTTCGACCCGGTCGATCGCGCCGGAGAATATCCACGGGTGCCGGCGCAGCAGCGATTTCTCCCGGGCCTTCTTCAGGATCAGTTTCGCGGTCACTTAAAAGAGAAAACTGGCCACTGAGATCACAGAGAAAGGAACAGAAGAATGCATGACTAAAGGATTCCCGCAAACGGAGGGATAGGTAGCGCACGCGCCGCTTCTGACTTCCTGTCCCTCGAAATTTGTTCTTCTCTGTGCCCTCTGTGGTTCAAGGCTTTCCAGGTTTTCTTTTCGCGCGCGGATGCGCCGCATCGTAGACCTTGGCGAGATGCTGCCAGTCGAGATGGGTATAGACCTGGGTGGTGGAAATGCTGGCATGGCCGAGCAGTTCCTGCACCGCGCGCAGGTCGCCGCTGGACTGCAGCAGATGCGAGGCGAACGAATGCCGCAGCATGTGCGGGTGCACCGGCACGTCCAGCCCCTGGCGCAGCGCCCACTGACGCAGCCGGTGCTGCACGCTGCGCGGGCCGATGCGGCGGCCGCGGCGGTTCGCAAACAGCGCCTGCGGATCGATCTGCGGCAGCGTCGCCCGCAGCGCCAGCCAGGTGCGCAGTGCGGCGAGCGCGGCGCGTCCGACCGGAACCACGCGGGTCTTGGCGCCTTTGCCCGTCACGCGCACGGTGGCGTCTTCGAGGTCGATGTCGCCGGGCTTCAGCGCGGTGAGCTCCGACAGCCGCAGGCCCGAGGAATAGAACAGCTCGAACATCGCGCGGTCGCGCACCGTGTCCGCCTCGTCGCCGGGCAGCTCCACCAGGCGGGCGGCCTGTTCCGGGGACAGGGCCTCCGGCAGGCGTTTTTCGGTGCGCGGCGCACGCACGCCGAGGCAGGGGTTGCTCGCCAGTCGCTGCTCGCGTGCGAGATAACGGAAAAAGCCGCGCCAGGCCGATAGCGCACGCGCAATCGAGCGACCGTCCAGGCCCCGCGCGTGCAGGGCGCCGACGAAACGGCGAATCTGGTGGATCTGCAATTGAGCCAGCGGACGGTCGCCGGCCAGCTCGACCAGCGCGCTTAGATCGCGCGCGTAGCCGTCTACGGTATGCGCCGACAGCCTGCGCTCGCTGCGCAGATGTGCGAGATAGGCGTCGACCAGCGCAAGCTGCGCCGCGGCCGCAGTGTCGCCGGCTTTGCGGCGGGTCGCCATGGTCAGACGAAGCGGCCCACGCTGGCGGCGAGCAGCTCGCCCAGGCGCTTCAGATACAGGGTGCCCATCTCGGGGTAGAAGCGCTTTGCGTCCTCGCTCGCCAGCGCGAGCAGGCCGGCGGTGCCGTTCGCGTGCAGCGCGACGTAGGCGAAGGAGTGCAGCTCGCCGACGCCTTCGCCGAACCAGGCAAGAGAGTCGAACATCGGCTTTGGCGAACAGTACGGCGCCGTCAGGCTGGCGGCGAACACCCGGGTTTCCTCGCTTACTGCGGAAAACTCGGGCGCCTGCCCGCCTTCGCCGCCCCACAGGCGCAGGGCGACATGCGGCACCGAAAAGCCCTCGCGCAGGTTCAGGTACAGCCCGGCCAGCAGATCTTCCAGGCTGCGGGCGCGGATCATGGCGAGCGTCGCGTCGTGCAACCGTTCGCTGATCGCGTCGTTTTCCTCGCCGAAACTCACCAGCTCGTGCAGCTTGGATTCCAGCAGTCGGTTGCGCTCGCGCAACTGCAGCAGCTGGCGCTCGGCCAGCGGGATGGCCCGCCCGTCGTGCGGGTGCGACAGCTCGATCTGCGCCAGCAGGTCGGCGTAGAGCTCGAAGAATTCCGGGTGCGCCTTGAGATAGCTGGCAACCTCGTCGTTGGTCATTTCGCTTCCTGTAATGGTCATTGGTTCGATTTTCTTGAGCCTCGTGATTACAGATCGACCTCGCCCGTGAATACGCTGCGCGCAGGGCCCGTCATCATGACCGGATGGCCTTCGCCGGGCCAGTCGATGCGCAGTTCGCCGCCGCGGGTGCGCACCGACACCGGCGAATCCAGCAGTTCCCACTGGATGCCGACAACGACCGCCGCGCAGGCGCCGGTGCCGCAGGCCAGCGTCTCGCCGGCGCCGCGCTCCCACACGCGCAGGGCGATGTGTCCGCGATCGAGCACCTGCATGTAGCCGGCATTCACCCGCTGCGGAAAGCGCGGGTGGTGCTCGATCAGCGGTCCCTGGGTGGTCACCGGCGCGGATTCGACTTCGCGGACGACCTGCACCGCATGCGGATTGCCCATCGACACCGCCCCGATCTCGACGGTCATGCCCTCCACATCCAGCGCGTAACTGCGGGCGCGCGCCGGCGCGTCGAACGGCACCTCCGCCGGCTCGAAGCGCGGCACCCCCATCTCCACGGTGACCGCGCCCTCGGCTTCCAGCCGCGGCTCCATCACGCCCGAGGCGGTCTCGACCCGGATCGGGTTGCGCCGGGCGAGGCCGTGGTCGTGCACGTAGCGCACGAAGCAGCGTGCCCCGTTGCCGCACTGGCCGACTTCGCCGCCGTCGGCATTGAAGATGCGGTAAAAAAAATCGGTCCCGGCGCTGCGCGGCGGCTCGATGACCAGCAGCTGGTCGAAGCCGATGCCGAAATGCCGGTCGGCGAGGCGGCGGATCTGCGCAGGCTCGAGCGCCAGCGGCGTGCGGGTGGCGTCGACAACGATGAAATCGTTGCCGGCGCCTTCCATCTTGGTGAACTTCAGGCGCATGGAGAATCGGCGCGAGGCGCGAGGCGCGAGGAAAACCATGAGATTGGAAGCGGGCTCATTCCGAACCCGCCATGCGCAGCATGGCGCCCTCGGGCCTCGAGCCTCGCACCTCGCGCCTGTTCTGCGATGCCTCCTGCCCGATGAGCCGTTCCATGATGTAGTCGTCCATGACGAACCCCTGCCCGATATCGGCGGTGACCGACTCGACGATCCTGTAGCCGTTGCGCAGGTAGGCCTCGATCGCGCGGCGATTGTGCTTGTTCACCTGCAGCCACAACCGCCGACTGCCGCGCGCGCCCGCGCCGGCGGCGACATGGGCGAGCAGCCGCGAGCCGAGGCCGCAACCCTGAAAGCGCGGGTGCAGGTAAATCTTGTCGAGCTTGTCCGCCTGGGGCCGCCCGCCCGCCTCGATGCTGGCGAAGCCGGCCAGCCGGCCGTCGACGAACAGCGTATCCCACCAGGCGCGCCCGCCGGCCAGCTGCCGGCGTATCGCCTCGGCGCTGTAGCGTTGCCCGAGCATGTAATCGATCTGGGCGACGCTGATGATGCCCGGGTAGTGCAGGTTCCAGATTTCGCTTGCCAGCGCGATCACCGCCGCAATGTCGGTATCAGCCAGCGGCGCAATACGGATCTCGCCGTTCACGCCGGTCACCGCTCACCTGCGAACATCGGACCGCACAAGCCGTTGTAGTCGCGCCAGATGCAGCGGTCCATGATCACCTGCATGCCGCCGGCGCGGGCACGCTCTGCGGCCGCCTCGTTGACGATGCCTTCCTGGATCCACAGCCGGCGCAAGCCAAGCCGCAGGCACTCGTCCACGATGCCGTCGACGAAGCGCGCGGCACGAAACACGTTGACCAGATCGACCGTAAACGGGATGTCGGCGAGCGATCCGTACGCCGGCTCGCCGAGCACCTTCGGTACCAGCGGCCGCACCGGCACGATGCGGTAGCCGGCGCCCTGCATCGCCCGGGCGATGCGATAACTGGGGCGCACCGGCAGCGGCGACAAACCGACCACGGCAATGGTCTTCACTTCCCTGAGCAGCGTGCAGATTTCCCCGACATCCGGATTGGTGAACATACCGTCTTTCAGTAGATCCTTTCCTCGCCCGGTGGCCGGGTCTTGAACCGCTTGTGCAGCCAGTAATACTGTTCCGGCATCTCGCGCACCCGCTCTTCGATGAACGCATTCATGCGCGCGGTGTCGGCGTGCAGGTTGCCGGTAGGATAGTCCTTCCACGGCGGATGGAAACAGATGGTGTAGCCCTCGGCAACGCCGTTCTGCCGGATCACCACCGGCACGATCGTGGCCTTCGCCAGCGCCGCCAGCCGCGGCACTGCGTCGATGGTTGCTGTCTGCACGCCAAAGAACGGCACGAACAGCGCGTCGCGCGGGCCGAAATCCATGTCGGGCAGGAAGAACAGCGGCAGCCGCGCCCGCAATCCGCGGATCACCGGCTTGATGCCGTCCTGGCGCGACGCCAGCCGGATCGGCCGGAACCTTGTGCGCCGGGACTTCAGAAAGCGGTCGAACAGCGGGTCCTTCTGCTGGCTGTACATCGACATCGCGTCGTGCTCGATGGACAGGCGGATGGCGAGCACGTCCACGCCGACAAAGTGCGGGGCGAGAATGATCGTCGCGCTGGCGCGATCGGCGCGCTCGAAATGCTCCCAGCCCTCGATCTTCGCCAGGCGCCGAACCCGCGCCGCGCCCGACCACCAGGCGATGGTGGTCTCCGCCAGCGCGCGGCCCACCGCGCGGAAATGCGCGCGCGCCAGCCGGCTGCGCGCCCTGGCATCCATTTCCGGAAAGCACAGCCGCAGGTTGGCGTGCACCACGCGGCGCCGCTCTGCGCCCAGCGCCATCAGCGCCAGGCCGAGTCCCTGTCCGATCCGTGCCAGCAGCCGCTGCGGCAGAAAATGCATCAGCCACAGCAGTCCCAGCGCCAGTCGCGTCAGCATATGCTGTCGCCGCCGCGGCGCGCGTCCGACGGCAGCCGCCTCACGCCGATGACTCCTGCGGCGCGCTTGCGCCGGCGGGCGACTTGTACCGGTTGTAAGACCAGAGATACTGGGCCGGGTGGCGGCGGATGATCGATTCGAGCGCGCGGTTGAGCCAGCGGCCGGCGGATTCGCCGGGTTGCGCAGCCGGCATCGGTTCGAAATGCAGCCGGTAGCCGTGACCCTGCGGCAGCCGGATGGCGTAGGTCAGCAGCACCGGCGCCCCGGTGCTTTCCGACAGCCGGCTCGCCAGCGTCATGGTGTAGGCCTGGCGCTCGAAGAACGGCGCCCACTCGCCCTCGCCGGCGCCGGGCACCTGGTCGGGCAGGATGCCGATCGCCTCGCCGCGCTTCAGGGCCTTGAGCAGCAGGCGCACGCCGCTCACATCGGTGCTGGCGAGCTGCAGGCCGGGCCGCTCGCGACCGGCACGCATCGCCGGCGCCAGCGCCGCGAAATGCGGCGGCCGGTACAACACCGTGAGCGCGAAGCGCTCGGTCAGATACTGCGGAATGATCTCGAAGCAGCCCAGATGCGGTGTGAGCAGGATCAGTCCATGACCCTGCGCGCGGGCGCGCTCGACGCCGTCCCAGCCCTGCACGTCCTGCACCCAGGCCGCCGTTTCCGGGCGCGGGCGAAACCACACCGCCGGCAGCTCCGCCACCGCCTTGCCCGACTCGACGACATTGGCGTGCAGGATGCGGCGGAATGCCTCTTCGTCCTGCCAGACCCTGCTTTGCAATAGGTTTTCGCGCAGCCTTGCGGCGTAGCTTGGCGCGCTCAGGTAAACGAGCCAGCCAAGTGCTGTGCCCGCTGCGTGCAGCCAGGGCAGCGGCAGTCTTGCGAACAGACGCAACAACCCTGTCAACATCTATGCCTATTTTTGGCTTTTAGAGGCTTGTTTGCTATTCTTCTTCGCCTTTCCTCAGCATTCTGCGGGCGGTGCGCATGAGCGAGTATCTGTTTACATCCGAGTCGGTTTCCGAGGGCCATCCGGACAAGGTCGCGGACCAGATCTCCGATGCCGTGCTGGACGCCATCTTAACCCAGGACAAATACGCTCGCGTCGCCGCCGAAACGCTGGTGAATACCGGGCTGGTGGTGATGGCCGGCGAGATCACCGCCAACGCGGTGGTCGACTTCCAGCAGGTGGCCCGCGACACCATCAAGCGCATCGGCTACGACAACACCGAATACGGCATCGACTACAAAGGCTGCGCGGTGCTGGTCGCGTACGACAAGCAGAGCCCGGACATCAAGCAGGGCGTCGACAAAGCGCATGACGACCCGCTGAACCAGGGCGCGGGCGATCAGGGCCTGATGTTCGGCTACGCCTGCGACGAAACACCAAGCTACATGCCGATGGCGATTCATCTGGCGCACCGGCTGGTGCAGCGCCAGTCGGAGCTGCGTCGCGACGGAAGGCTGCCGTGGCTGCGGCCGGACGCGAAATCGCAGGTCACCATCAAGTACGTGAACGGCCGCCCGGATTCGATCGACACTGTGGTGCTGTCGACCCAGCATGCGCCGGAGATGGCGCTGGAGAAAATTCGCGAGGCGGTGATCGAGGAAGTGATCAAGCCGGTGCTGCCGAAGAACCTGGTGAAAGGCGACATCACCTACCTGGTAAACCCGACCGGGCGGTTCGTGGTCGGCGGCCCGCAGGGCGACTGCGGCCTGACCGGGCGCAAGATCATCGTCGACACGTACGGCGGTGCGGCCCATCACGGCGGCGGCGCCTTCTCCGGCAAGGATCCTTCCAAGGTCGACCGCTCGGCCGCCTATGCGGCGCGCTACGTCGCCAAGAACATCGTCGCCGCCGGCCTGGCGCGCAAGTGCGAGGTGCAGGTGTCTTACGCGATCGGCGTGGCGCGGCCCACCAGCGTGTGGGTGTCGACCTTCGGCACCGGCGCCATCCCCGAGGAAAAGATCGCACAGCTGGTGCGCAAGCACTTCGACCTGCGGCCGAAGGGCATCGTCGAGATGCTCGACCTGCTGCGCCCGGTCTACGAGAAAACTGCCGCCTACGGCCACTTCGGCCGCGACGAGCCGGAATTCACCTGGGAAGCGCTCGACAAGGTCGAAGCACTGAAAGCTGACGCCGGGGTGAAGCAGACCGCCGCCGCCTGAGCGCCGGCGGCGCGCGAACCAAAAGGGACCCTGAGCGGTCCCTTTTTCGTTGCCGCCGCGGAGGCCGTGCCGGCTTTTCCCGCGGCGGGGCTGGCCCTATAATGCGGGCCCTGCTGAGGAGCGCTGCGACCCCGTGAAAGCCGGGGCCAGGCTCAGCACAGTTGTTAACGGCGCTCGCAAACCCTTGATCGGTTTGGAGCGCCGTTGTCATTTCCGGCGCTCCGCGAGTCATTCGAAAGGAGAGTGTCCGATGTCCGCAGTCCCTCAAACCAAGCAAACGTTCGACGATTTCCGGGTGGCCGACCTGTCGCTGGCCGACTGGGGCCGCAAGGAAATCGCCATCGCCGAAACCGAGATGCCCGGCCTGATGGCAATCCGCGAAGAGTACGCGGCCACTCAGCCGCTGCGCGGCGCCCGCATCGCCGGCTCGCTGCACATGACGATCCAGACCGCGGTGCTGATCGAGACGCTGAAGGCGCTCGGCGCCGAAGTGCGCTGGGCTTCGTGCAACATCTACTCGACCCAGGACCACGCGGCGGCGGCGATCGCCGCCACCCGCACGCCGGTGTTCGCCTACAAGGGCGAGTCGCTGGAGGAGTACTGGGAGTTCACCCATCGCATTTTCGAGTGGCCGGACGGCGGCTACTGCAACATGATCCTGGACGACGGGGGTGATGCCACCCTGCTGCTGCACCTGGGCGTGCGCGCCGAAAGCGACCGCAAAGTGCTCGAGCATCCGGGCAGCGAGGAAGAAGCGGCGCTGTTTGCCGCGATCAAGGGGCGGCTCGCGAAGGAGCCGAAGTGGTACTCGACCCGGCTCGACCAGATCCGCGGCGTCACCGAGGAAACCACCACCGGGGTGAAGCGGCTCTACCAGATGGCCAAGGAAGGGCTGCTCAAGTTTCCGGCCATCAACGTCAACGACTCGGTCACCAAGTCGAAGTTCGACAACCTCTACGGCTGCCGCGAGTCGCTGGTCGACGGCATCAAGCGCGCCACCGACGTGATGGTGGCCGGCAAGATCGCGGTGGTGTGCGGCTACGGCGATGTCGGCAAGGGCTCGGCGCAGGCGCTGCGCGCGCTGTCCGCGCAGGTGTGGATCACCGAGATCGACCCGATCTGCGCGTTGCAGGCGGCGATGGAAGGCTACCGGGTGGTGACCATGGACTATGCCTGCGACAAGGCCGACATCTTCGTCACCGCCACGGGCAACTACCATGTGATCAATCACGATCACATGAAAAAGATGAAGAACCAGGCGATCGTCTGCAACATCGGCCACTTCGACAACGAGATCGACGTTGCTTCGCTGAAGAAGTACAAGTGGGAAAACATCAAGCCGCAGGTCGACCACGTCATCTTTCCGGACGGCAAGCGCATCATCCTGCTCGCCGAAGGCCGGCTGGTGAACCTCGGCTGCGCCACCGGGCATCCGAGCTACGTGATGAGTTCGTCGTTCGCCAACCAGACAATTGCGCAGATCGAGCTCTACAACAACCCGGACAAGTACCCGGTGGGCGTGTACGTGCTGCCGAAGCACCTGGACGAGAAGGTGGCGCGGTTGCAGCTGTCCCGGCTGGGCGCGCAGTTGACCGAGCTGACCGACGCCCAGGCGCGCTACATCGGCGTGGCGAAGGAAGGCCCGTTCAAGCCGGACAGTTACCGGTACTAGGATCGCGGCGCGGATGGTGTCGCCCGGTCTGACGATTCGCCACACGCGGCGGGAGGACATCCCGCCGCTGCTGGCGCTGCAGGCGCGCATCTATCCCGACATTCCGCCCTGGCCGCAGCGGCGCTTCGAGCATCAGCTCGAGGTGTTTCCGCAAGGCCAGCTCACTGCGGAAATCGACGGAGAGATCGTCGGCTGCGCCAGCGGCCTGATCGTGCTGTGGGACGACTGGCCGGTGGAGCACACCTGGAAGGAAATCACCGCGTCGGGCACGTTCGACACCCATAACCCGAAGGGCCGCACCTTTTACGGCGCGGAAGTGTTCGTCGACCCGCATCTGCGCGGCTACGGCTTGGGCCACGCGCTCTATGAGGCGCGGCGGGAGCTGTGCCGGCGAATGAATCTGAAGCGCATCATCGCCTGCGGGCGGCTGCCGGGCTATCTGCAGCACGCCGGCGAAATGTCGGCCGACCTGTACGCGATGAAAGTGGTGTGGGGCGACCTCAACGATCCGGTGCTCGGCTTCCAGCTGCGCGAAGGCTTCCGCTTCTGCACCGTGATTCCGGAGTATCTGCCCGAGGACAAGGAATCCTGCGGCAACGCATCGCTGATCGTGTGGTTGAACCCCGAATTCGACCCCTCGCAGCCGACCCGGATTCCGGAAGGAGATGTGATTTGATCGTACGTATAGCCGCAGTCCAGTACCTCCTGCGCTCGATCCACGACTGGTCGGGCTTCGAGAATCAGGTGCGCTTCGTCGTCAAGGCGGCGGGCGAGTACCGTCCGCAGTTCGTGATGCTGCCCGAGATCTTCACCACCCAGCTGCTGTCGTTCATGGACACGCGCGACCTGCCGGCCGCCCTGCGCAATATCCACGACTACACCCCGCGCTTCGTCGAACTGATGCGCAGCCTGGCGCAGGAATGGAAGGTGTTCCTGGTCGGCGGCAGCCATCCGACGATGCGCGGCGACCGCCTGCTCAACACCGCCTACCTGTTCACCCCCGACGGCGGCGTGTACGAACAGGACAAAATTCACCGCACGCGCTGGGAGCGCGAGAAATGGCACACCGACGCGGGCGACCTGCTGCACCTGTTCGACACGCCGTTCGGCAAGATCGCCATCCTGATCTGCTACGACATCGAGTTTCCGGAGCTGGCGCGCCGGGTGTGCGAGGAAGGCGCGGACATCCTGTTCGTGCCTTCGTGCACCGACGACCGCCAGGGCTACCTGCGGGTGCGCTACTGCTGCCATGCGCGGGCGATCGAGAATCAGGTGTTCGTGGCGATGACCAGCACCGTGGGCAACCTGCCGGTGGAGGGGCTGGCGCTGCATTACGGCCAGGCCAGCATCATCACGCCGTCGGATTTTCCGTTCGCGCGCGACGGCATCGCCGCCGAGGGCACGCCCAACGTCGAGCAGATCATCATCGCCGATCTCGATCTCGAGACGTTGAGCGAGAACCGCATCAACGGCACCACCATCCCGCTCTACGACAAACGCACCGACATCTACGACAACAAGGTCGAGATCGTCACCGCCAAATGAATCCTCCCGGATGTCCGACGGGCATGGGCGGCGGCCGATGAGCGCCGGCGAGCGGCAGTTCAGCTTCGAGCTGTTTCCGCCGCAGACGCCCGAGGGCGTGGAGAAGCTGCGCGCGACGCGCCGCCAGCTGGCGCAGCTCAACCCTGCGTACTTCTCGGTAACCTTTGGTGCCGGGGGGTCGACGCGCGACCGCACCGCGGCAATCGTGCTGGAGATCCAGCGCGAGGGGCACCCGGCGGCGCCGCACATTTCCTGCATCGCCTCGACGGCGGCAAACATCCGCACGATGCTCGACGAGTACCGCGCGGCCGGCATTCGCCGGCTGGTGGCATTGCGCGGCGATCTGCCCTCGGGCATGGCCCAGCCCGGGGAGTTCCGATTTGCCGCGGAACTCGTCGCCTTCATCCGCAAGACCTATGGCGACGCGTTTCACATCGAAGTGGCGGCCTACCCCGAATATCATCCGCAGGTGCGTACGGCGCAGGAAGACCTGCTGAACTTCAAACGCAAGGTCGAAGCCGGCGCCGATTCGGCGATCACCCAGTATTTCTTCAATCCGGACGCCTACTACCATTTCCGCGACGAGTGCGCGGCGATGGGCGTGGACATCCCGATCGTGCCCGGGATCATGCCGATCAACCGCTTTGCCCAGCTCGCGCGTTTCTCCGATGCCTGCGGCGCCGAGATTCCGCGCTGGATCCGGCGCAAGCTGGAGGGCTACGGCGATGACAGCGCAGCGATCCGGGCCTTTGGCCTGGACGTGGTGACCCAGCTGTGCGAACGCCTGCTGCGCCACGGCGCGCCCGGACTGCACTTCTACACCCTGAACCAGGCCGGCGCCGTCAGCACCATCTGGCAACGGCTCGGGCTCTAGCCTCCCGACCGGCGGCGAAAGGATCAAGTTCGAAACACGAAGGCACGAAGTTTTTTGGTGGTCTTGGTGGTTCGATCGCTTTTCTCTGTGTGCTCTGTGTCCTCTGTGGTGAGGCATTTCTCGAGAGGCGATGAACCCCAAACTGCGCCAGCCATAAGCTAGCGCTTCGCCAGTTCCGCGATTCCAGTGGCGGCTTCGTGCAGGGGTTGACCGCCTGCCCCGGTTAGCTTCGCGCCTTCGTGTTTCGCTCTTGGTCTTTTCCCGGCGTCAGGCACGGCATGCCGGTGACAACGGCAGGGCGGTGCAATAGACTCCGCGCGTGCCGTTCCTCCGCAAGCATCCCCTGCTCCTCCTGTTGGCCGTCTTTGCCGTGGCGGCGGCAGCGGTTTTCAGGCTCGATCTGCTGCGGGGCCTGGAGGAGCGTTTCTCCGATCTGTTCGTCGCCGCGCAGGCCGACCGGCGCGCGGCCGATCCCGACATTGTCATCGTCGACGTCGACGAGGCCAGTCTGGCAGCCCTTGCGCAGGAAGCCGGGCGCTGGCCGTGGCCGCGCTCGCTGCACGGCGAGCTGGTCGCGGGCATTGCCGCCCAGCAGCCGCGGGCGATCGTATTCGACATTCTGTTCTCCGAGCCGGACGTCTATCGTCCCGAGGCCGACGCCTACTTCAACGAGATCGTGGCGCAGACGCGCAACGTGTACTTCCCGGTGGCGCGTCAGCCGGTGGCCGGCGACGCCTTCGGCTGGCCGCTGGCGGAAGTGGCGCCGGCGCTGGGGGCGGTGCGCACCGCGGCTGCAGACCCCGAAGCGCTGATCGATATCACGCTGCCGCGGGCGCTGGCCCCGGAAAACTGGCAGCTCGGCCTGATCGACTTTCTGGCCGATCCCGATGGCATCGGGCGTCGCTACTACGTCTACCGCGACGCCTATGGCTGGAAGCTGCCGTCGCTGCCGGCACGCGTGGCGCAGGATCTCGGCGTCGGCGTGCCGGACCGCGAATCGATACGCCTGTCCTGGCCCGGCGGGCGTAACGCCTACCGGCACGTTTCCTATGTCGACCTGCTGGCCGATTTCAACCGCGAGACGCCGCTGCGCGACCCGCAGGAGCTGCGCGACAAGATCGTGGTCATCGGGGTGAGTGCCACCGGCTTGCACGATATCCGCGCCACCCCGATCGCGGCGCTGCACCCCGGCGTCGATATTCTGGCGACGGCCATCGACAACCTGAAGAACGGCAACCCTCTGCGCGAGACCGGCAAGGCGCTGCAGGCGCTGGCAACCTTGCTGCTGCTGGCTGCGCTGTACGCCGCGTTTCACTACCGTTTCAACACCCTGGCGCTCGGCGGGGCCCTGGTGGCGGTGAGCCTGGCCGCGTTGGGCGGGGCGTATCTGGCCGCCGGGCAGCTGCTGGTGCTGCCGGTGCTGCGTCTGCTGCTGTTTGGCTGGGCGTTCTACTTTGCGGCGGCGCTGCAGTCGTATCTGCGTGAGCGGCGGCAGCGCGAACAGGCGGTGCGCGAATTTTCGAGGTTCGTGAACCCGCATGTAGTGAACGAGTTGATCGAGCATGGCGGCCTGTCGCGCGAAGGCGAAAGCCGGCAGGTCACCCTGCTGTTTTCCGACATTCGCGGCTTTACGAGCCTGTCGGAAACCCGCCCGCCGCAGGAAGTGGTCAGCATTCTCAATCGCTATTTCACCCGCCAGGTCGCGGTGATCTTTCGCAACAACGGCGCGCTCGACAAGTTCATCGGCGACGCCATCATGGCCATCTGGGGCGCGCCGCTGGACGACGCCGACCATGCGGTGCACGCCGTGCGAACTGCGCTGGAGATGGCGGACGAACTCGAGGCCTTTCGCCGCGAGCTCGGCGAAGCGGGCCGGGATTTCGATGTCGGTATCGGCATCCATTCCGGGCCGGCGGTGGTCGGCCTGATCGGTTCGCAGCAGCGGCGCGAGTACACCGCCATCGGCGATACCGTCAATCTGGCTTCGCGCATCGAAGGATTGACCAAGGGTGTCGCCCGCATCCTGGTGTCCGAGGAAACACGTCGCCTGTGCGGCGAGGCTTTTGACTTTGTGCCGCGCGGCCTCTATAAAGTCAAAGGCCGCGCGCAGGAGGTTGCGTTGTTCGAGCCGCAGAAAAAGCTCACATGAAACGCTGGTTGATGTTGTCGCTGATGGCGCTATGCACCGCGGTATCGGCGGCGAGCGAGCTCGGCTATACGGTCCGCGACACCGAACTGAAGGAAAAGCCCTTTCTCGATGCCGCCACGGTGTCGACCCTGCCCTCGAAGACTGCGGTCGAAGTGTTGACCCGGCGCGGCGGCTGGATGGAAGTGCGCAGTTCGGACGGCAAGCAGCGCGGCTGGGCGCGGCTGCTCAACGTGCGCCTGGGCGATCCCGAGCGTCGGCCGCCGTCTGGCAACCTGTTGTCGGCGCTCGGCATCGGCAACCGTCCGCGGCCGCAGACCACCGCCACCGTGACCACCGGGGTGCGCGGCTTCTCCGAGGAAGACCTGCAGAAAGCCGAGCCCGCCCCCGAAGAACTGAAACGCATGGAAGGGTACGCCGCGGACGCGCCGGCGCTGGCGCGATTTGCCCGCGAGGGCAACCTGAAACCGGGCGGCCCCGCGCACGTGGCTGCCGAAGGCCGGCCACTGGAGACCCCTAAATGATGCCGCTGCGCCCGTGGCCGGTTCTCGCGCTGCTGCTCTGCGTCGTCGCCTCCGGCTGTAGCCAGCAGCAAACCGAGGCCTTCATGCAGAACATCGGCGAGGCCGGCGGATTGGAACAGACCCTGCGCAACCTGCGCGAGCCGACGCAGTCCGAGGAGATCGAAATCGGGCGCGGCGTGACGGAGACCCTGCTCGGCGCCCGTCCGCTGCTGGACGATGCCGAACTGCAGCGTTACGTGAATGCCGTCGGCCTGTGGGTGGCACAGCAGTCCGAGCGTCCGGACCTGCCGTGGCGGTTCGGTGTGAACGATTCCGACCACATCAATGCCTTTGCCGCGCCCGGCGGCTACATCATCGTCACCCGCGGCATGCTGCGGCAGCTGCGTAACGAGGCGGAACTGGCGGCCGTGCTCGGGCACGAGATTGCGCATGTGGTTCAGAAGCATCATCTCAAGGCACTGCGCAAGTCGGCGGTGGTGAACCTGCTCGGCGCCGGCGTGGCGGCCGCTGCGTCGGAAGGCGAGCACGCCGCGTTGGCGCAGAAGCTGATCGGCCCGACCAAGACCCTGTACGCCCGTGGACTGGACAAGGCCGATGAGTTCGAAGCCGACCGTATGGGCGTGGTCCTTGCCGCCCGCGCCGGCTACGATCCGTTTGCCCTGCCGGCGGTGCTGACCACGCTCGCCGCGGCCAGCGACAAGGACCCTTTCCTGGCGTTGCTGTTCAAGACGCACCCCGCGCCGGAAGCGCGAATCGAGCGGCTCGACACCGCGATGGGTGCGCGCTTCGATGGCTTTTCGGTTGCCTCCCAGAATGCCGGCCGCTTCGAGCAGGCCACCCGGCGCCTGCGGGTGGCCGGGGGCTGATCGCGGGCGCGCCAGCGCCGCTCGCAGGTTGCAGCCTGATCCGTCGATGACCGGCAGCACCCCCCGCAGCGCACGGCTTGGTCGCGCCTGGTCCGCCCGGGGGCGTCACCCGCGCGCGCGCGTCGCGGTATGCAGGACCCGGTGAAACGCATGGTGTCGCGCGCAGCATCCCGCCACGACGCCGCCCGGCTTGCCGCGCTGCGTCGCTATGAGGTGATCGATACCGGACCGGAGCCTGCGTTCGACGAGCTGACCGGGCTGGCGGCGCGCATCTGCGGCACGCCGATCGCCCTGATCTCGCTGGTCGACGACACGCGGCAGTGGTTCAAGAGCCGGATCGGACTGCAGGAAAGCGAAACCCCGCGGGACATCGCCTTCTGCAATCACACCATCGGCGCGTCGGAGCTTTTCGAGGTACCGGATGCGCGGGCCGACCTCGTCTTTCGCGACAATGCGCTGGTGACGGGGCCGCCGCACATCCGCTTTTACGCCGGTGCGCCGCTCACTTCGCCCGATGGCTACAACATCGGCACGCTGTGCGTGATCGATCGCGAACCGAGACGCCTCGATGCCGTTCAGCGCGACGCTCTGATGACACTGGGCCGGCAGGTGGTGCGCCTGCTCGAGCTGCGCAGCGCGTCGCTGCGCCCGTACCGGGCACTGGTCGAATCCTCTCCCGACGCCATCCTGATCCACAGCGACTGGCGGATCCGGTTCGCCAACCAGGCCATGCTGGCCCTGCTCGGCGCGGAAGATTCGGCGCAGGTCGTCGGACGCTCGCCCCTCGACATCGTGGTCGAAGCCCAACATGAAGAGGTGCGTGAGCGCATCAAGGCGCTGTACTGATGCCCGCCGCTGGCGCGTGCGGCGCAGCTTTATCGTAG
>CALJLA010000185.1 GCA_937983055.1 uncultured Pseudomonadota bacterium | reverse complement strand
ATCAGCGCTTCGATCGCCGGCAACCCGGCACGCGTCGCTGGCACCTTGATCATCAGGTTCGCTCGTCCGACCCGTGTCCAGAGATGCCTGGCCTCGTCGATGGTGGCACCGGTGTCGTGCGCAAGATGGGGCGAGACTTCGAGACTGACATAGCCGTCGTGGCCATCGGCCGCGTCGTAGGTGGGGCTGAGAAGGTCGGCCGCACGCCGGATGTCATCGACGATCAACCGCTCATAGATCTGCGTGGCGTCATCGCCGGCCCGCGCGTGTCTCTCGATATCGGCCGCGTACCGGGCCGATTCGTCGATCGCGCTCGCGAAGATTGCCGGATTCGAGGTCAAACCACTAAGGCCGTCGGTATCGATGAGCGCCGCGAAGCTGCCGTCCTCGAGAAAATCGCGCCGCAGGTCGTCGAGCCAGACGCTTTGGCCGAATTCAGTCAGACGCCGAAGCGAACTCGTCATTCGACCGACTCCGCGTCGGATTCAACCGGTGCGAGGCCGGGCCAGCGCCAGTCGCGGATCTCGGCCGGATCTTCACCGTGTTCGACGATGTACTGGCGATGCTCGATGAGTTTATCTCGAATGAGCTGTTTGGCGTAGGCGGCCGTGTAGCCGAGCGAGGGCACCCGATCGATGACGTCGCCAACCAGGTGATAGCGATCGATGTCGTTGCGCACCGCCATGTCGAACGGCGTGGTCGTGGTGCCTTCTTCCTTGTAGCCGCGCACGTGCAGATTCTTATGATTGGTACGCCGGTAGGTGAGTCGATGAATCAACCACGGGTAGCCGTGATAGGCGAAAATGATCGGTTTGTCGGTCGTGAACAAAGTGTCGAAATCCCGATCCGACAAGCCGTGCGGATGTTCCTCCTTGGGCTGCAGCGTCATCAGATCGACGACGTTGACCACCCGAACCCTTACGTCGGGTAACTGCTCGCGGAGGATAGAGACGGCGGCCAGGGTCTCGAGCGTCGGCACGTCACCGGCACAGGCCATCACCACGTCGGGTTCGGCGTCCTGATCGTTGCTGGCCCAGGACCAGATGCCCACACCGGCGCTGCAATGCTTGATTGCAGCGTCCATGTCCAGCCATTGCGGTTGTGGCTGCTTGCCGGCGACGATGACGTTGACGAAATCGCGTGAGCGCAGGCAGCGATCCGCGACGCACAACAAGGTATTGGCGTCCGGCGGCAGGTAGACGCGGATCACGTCGGCTTTCTTGTTCACCACGTGATCGATGAACCCCGGATCCTGATGGGAGAAGCCGTTGTGATCCTGGCGCCAGACGTGCGAGGTGAGCAGGTAGTTCAGTGAGGCAATCGGCCGACGCCAGGGAATGTCCTGGCTGGTCACCTTCAGCCACTTCGCGTGCTGATTGAACATCGAATCGATGATGTGAATGAAGGCCTCGTAGCAGGAGAAAAAGCCGTGCCGGCCGGTCAGGAGATAGCCTTCCAGCCAGCCCTGGCAGGTGTGCTCGCTCAAAATTTCCATGACGCGCCCGTCGGGGGCGAGGTGATCGTCGACCTCGTTGCGTTCGGCCATCCAGGCGCGGTCGGTGACCTCGAACAGCGCGGACAAGCGATTGGAGGCGGTCTCATCCGGGCCGAATACGCGGAAATTGCGGTTGCGCGCGTTCCGTCGCATCACATCGCGCAGCAGATTGCCGAGCACGCGGGTCGCTTCCGCTTGCATCCGACCCGGTGCAGGCACCTCGACGGCGTAGTCGCGATATTCCGGCATGCGAAGATTCTTCAGTAATACGCCGCCATTGGCGTGGGGATTGGCGCCCATGCGCCGGCAGCCGCTCGGCGCGAGCGCTGCGATCTCCGCCCGCGGCGCGCCCGAGGCCTCGAAAAGCTCTTCCGGCCGATAGCTTTTCAACCACTGCTCGAGCTGTGTCACGTGCTCCGGATTGTCCGCCAGGCCCGCCAGCGGTACCTGGTGGGAACGCCACGAGCCTTCGGTGGGCTTGCCGTCCACCTCGCGCGGGCCGGTCCAGCCCTTGGGGCTTTTCAGCACAATCATCGGCCAGCGCGGCCGCTCGAGGCTGCTGCCCTCGCGGGCGCCCCGCTGGATGGCGTCGATGTCGGCCAACGCGCGGTCGAGGGTCGTGGCCATCGCCTCGTGCATGGCCTCGGGCTCATCGCCTTCGACGAAATACGGTCGATGCCCGTAGCCGATGAACAGGTTCTCCAGCTCCTCGCGGCTGATCCGTGCCAACACGGTGGGATTGGCAATCTTGTAGCCGTTGAGATGCAGGATCGGCAGTACGGCCCCATCGCTCGCCGGATTCAAGAACTTGTTGGAATGCCACGCGGCCGCCAATGGCCCGGTCTCGGCTTCTCCATCGCCGACGACACAGGTCGCGATCAAGCTCGGGTTGTCGAACACGGCGCCGTAGGCGTGAGAGAGTGCATAGCCGAGTTCGCCGCCTTCGTGAATCGAGCCCGGGGTTTCCGGCGCCACGTGACTCGGCACGCCGCCCGGAAAGGAGAACTGTTTGAACAGCCGGCGCATGCCCTCGGTATCCTGCGACACGTTCGGATACACCTCGCTGTAACTGCCCTCGAGCCAGGTGTTGGCCACCAGTGCCGGACCTCCGTGGCCGGGACCGGCAACGTAGATCATGTCGAGATCGCGGGCCTTGATCACCCGGTTCAGGTGCGCATAGATGAAATTCAGGCCGGGGCTGGTGCCCCAGTGTCCCAGCAGGCGTGGCTTGATGTGCTCGAGTGTCAGCGGCTCCTCGAGCAGCGGATTGTCGAGCAAATAGATCTGGCCAACGGACAGGTAGTTGGCGGCGCGCCAATAGGCATCGAGCTGGGTAAGCTCGTCGGCGCTCAGGGTCAGTTGCGTGTCAGTATTCATTGGGATAGCTCCACGGGCGAAGGGGTTGCAGTTTGCGGGTCGGCGGCGAGCAGGCCGCGCGCGGCGTTGGCCATGACGCGTGCCTCGTCGCTGGGTACCACCCAGATTTCCACCGCGCTGTCCTCGGCATGCAGTGCACCGCCGATCTCGGGTGAGACGGTGTCATTGCGTGCGGCGTCAAGACGAATTCCGGCCCAGTCGAAGTGATCCAGCACCCGGGCGCGAATGACGGCGGCGTGCTCGCCGATGCCGCCGCCAAACAGAATGGCATCGGCGCCGCCGAGCACGGCCAGATAGGCGCCCAGGTACTTGCGCACGCGATGACAGAACATCGCGACCGCGAGCGCGGCATCGCCGGTCTCGTTCTCGAGCAACGCCTGCATGTCGCCCGATAGCCCGGAGACGCCGCGCAGGCCCGAAGACTCATTCAAAATCCAGCCGAGTTCTGCTGGACTGAAGCCTGCCTCATCAACGAGGTACAGGACCGCCGCGGGATCGAGATCGCCGCAGCGCGTGGCCATCATCAGCCCCTCGAGCGGCGAAAATCCCATCGAAGTTTCCACCGGCCAACCGTGGTCGGTGGCCGTCATAGAACAGCCCGCACCCAGTTGCAGCGAGATCACGCGACAATCACTATCGCGGTGAGTGCGCGCGCGCCACTGGTCCAGCATCGACTGATGCGCCAGGCCATGAAAACCGTAGCGGCGCATCTCGTGTTTTTCACTCCACTCCCGGGGCACCGCATAGTGCGCGGCGGCCGGCGGCAACTCGGCGTAAAAACCGGTATCGAAGCAGGCCGCCTGGCGGATCTCCGGACCGAATGCCTCGCGTGCGGCACGAATCCAATCGAGCGCCACGCCGTTGTGCAGCGGCGCCAGCACTCTGAGCCTGTCAATCTCTGACTCGACGTTGGCGTCGATCCAGCAGGGTGCCTGCAAGTGCTGCCCGCCGTGAACGACGCGGTGCATGACCAGCGCCGGAGCGCCCAGGGCGTGGCGGCGGACGAAATCCGCGAGCACGTCGGGGTCCCGCTTCGGTGGCGGCGACAGGTATGCATCGGCAACGCAGCTCGGTTCGCTGTCGAGCACATAGTCCGCGAGCCGCAACGACGAGCTGCCGGCATTGACCGTCAGGACGTGGAGGCCATTGCGTGGTGGCGCGGTCATCGACTGTCTCCCGGCGGCTCGGCGTGCGCCGCCGCCATGGGCAAGCTCTCCTGGAGTGCGGCGAGCTCCTGCTCGGTCAAGGTTTCCTGCTTCAGTAGCAGTTGCGCACCGTGCTCCAGGGTGTCGCGATGCTCGGCGAGGATGGCTTTGGCCCGATCGAAGGCCGCCTGCACCAGGCTGCGCACCGCCGCATCGATTTTCTCCGCGGTTTCGTTGCTGACCTCGCGGCGGGGCGGGGGCAGGTTCGGCGCATTGCCGAGGAACAGCGGCGTCTCCTCCTGGTAGACGACGTGGCCCAGTGCCTCGTCCATGCCGTAGCGGGTCACCATACTGCGCGCGATGTCGGTGGCCTTGGTCAGATCGTCGGCGGCGCCGGTGGACAAATGCTCGAACACCAGCTGCTCAGCCGCACGGCCGCCCAGCAGCACGGCCATCTTGTGGCCAAGCTCGTCACGCGTCATCAGAAAACGGTCTTCGGTGGGCCGCTGGATCGTGTAGCCCAGTGCGCCAATACCGCGCGGGATGATGGAGATCTTGTGCACCGGATCGACCCCCGGCAACGACATTGCCACCAGTGCGTGCCCCATTTCGTGGTAGGCGACCACCTTGCGCTCTTTCGGATTGAGCAGCCGGTTCTTTTTCTCAAGCCCGGCGACAATGCGTTCGATCGCGCGCGTGAAGTCGTCCAGGCTTACCGCCTCTGCGCCGCGACGGGTCGCAAGCAAGGCCGCTTCGTTGACCAGATTGGCGAGATCGGCACCGGTAAACCCGGGTGTGAGCGCCGCGATCGCGTCGACATCGACGTCCGGTGCCAGCTCGATGCGTTTGACGTGCACGCGCAGGATGGCGGCACGGCCGACCTTGTCCGGCCGGTCGACCAGTACCTGGCGATCGAAACGACCGGCCCGCAGCAGCGCCGGATCCAGGATTTCCGGTCGATTGGTGGCAGCGAGCAACACCAGGCCCTGGCTCGGATCGAATCCGTCCATTTCCACCAGCAGCTGGTTGAGGGTTTGCTCTTTTTCATCGTGGCCGCCGCCCATGCCCTGGATGCCGCGCGCGCGGCCGAGGGCATCCAGCTCGTCGATGAAGATGATGGCGGGTGCCTTTTGCCGCGCCTGGTCGAACAGATCGCGCACCCGGGCTGCGCCCACGCCAACAAACATCTCGACGAATTCGGAGCCGCTGATGGAGAAAAACGGCACTTTGGCCTCACCGGCGACCGCCCGGGCGAAAAGCGTCTTGCCGGTGCCGGGCGGGCCTACCAACAGGATGCCCTTCGGGATCCGCGCGCCGAGACGCCCATATTGCTCGGGGGCCTTGAGAAAATTGACGACCTCCTGCAGCTCCTCCTTGGCCTCGTCGACGCCGGCAACGTCATCGAAGGTCACTTGCGTGTCGGTCTCGACGTACACCTTCGCTTTGCTTTTGCCGACCGACATCATGCCGCCGGCGGTATGCATGCGGCGCATGGCGAACGACCAGATACCGAAGAACACCGCAATCCACAGCACCATGGACAACACCGAGCCGAGCCAGCGATTCTCGCGGCGACCGGCGTAGGTCACTCCGGCAGCCTCCAGTGCTTCGTTCAGCTTGTCGTCCTCGACCCGAATGGTGACGAAGTCGTGCCGGCCCTCGCCGCTGCGCTCGAGAGCCTGGAGTTTTTCCGGCGGCAACAGCGCGGTCAGGCCGTCGGTGCGCACCGTGCCGCGGATATCGACGTCGCTGACCGTCAGGTCCTCGAGCTTGCCGGCCCCGAGCAGGCGTTTGAAATCGCTGTACGCCAGCGTCTCGGTGTGGCCGCCGAGGTAGTTCTGCATCGACACCAGTACCATCACTGCGAGCAGTACGTACCAGATCGAGAATTGCTGTTGCTTGTTCACGGCTGATCCCAGCGGCGGCTACGCGCGCCTACCCCAACGCCGGTTGAAGAAGTTGTGGATCGGTACGTAGACAATGCCCGCGTAAAAGCCGTACAGAAAACTTTCGACGAGGCCCAACAGGAACCCCCACCAGGTCAGCCACTTAAAGGCCGGTAGCACCTGCTCCAAAAACGCGTGCATGTGCAAGGCTTCGGGCGTCACCAGACCCCACAGCACGCACACGACGAACGACACCGCCGCCCAGCAACCGAGCGACCAACAAACAATCTTCCAATTCAACATCGGGCTCTCCTCAATGGTGTTTGTGCGAGGCCGTGGTGTCGTCACCTGAATCATCGTTCCCGTGGTCACCATGACCGCCATGACCACCGTGGCCGTGGAACAGGTGCATGCCGACGCACAACAGCAGAACAATCAGAAAAAACGAATTTCCGGTCAGCCAGTCCATGTCATTCCCCACATTCACACAGTGACGACGCCGCAATGTCAGCGCCATTCGTTAGGCTCACCAAACGATCGATACGCTCAACGGCGAGAATCCCGCCGCGCGCGCCATACTCGACTGCGCAGCGGGCGATGGCGGCGACAATTTCATCCACTTTGTCGTCCTGGACGTACAGCACCACCCGCACGTTGTCGTGCATCAGATCACGTCGAAAGAAATTCGGATGTTTGCCGTAGCCCTGTACGTGCTCGACAGTGACCCCGGGAACACCGCACTCGCGCAATTGTTTCTCCAGTGTTTTCAAGATGTCCGTCGGCACGATGGCCGTAATGCGCTTGATGCTCATGTCAAAGTCTCCTGAGTCGGCTGGCCGGCGGTTTGCGTCTCGAGCAGCAGGTGCCTAACACCCTCGGCCAGCGTGTCGGTCAAATCGATCGCGTTGGTGGCATGCTCGATGGTGTTGCAAGTAACCACGCGAGCAGCGCCGGCGCGCGACAGGCCGTCGAGCGCGCCTTTGGCAAATACCGCATGCACGCCCACGCACACCGGCGCCGCGTAGCCTGCCCGCGCCAGGTGACCGATGGTCTCCACCATCGTTCGTGCGGTGGAGATGATGTCGTCGACCAGCACGGGTGTGTGTTTGCGCCAGGGATCGAGCGGCGGCACGCGGATCTCCACGTCTCGATCGCCGCGGCGGGTCTTTGCCAGCACGATGAACGGTGCGCCGGCCATGTCCGCCACCTCGCTCACCCACTGCTCGCTCTCGCTGTCCGGCCCGACAATCACCGGGTTGTCGATGTGCGTCTGAATGAAGCCCGCCACCGCCGGCGCGGCATGTTCGACGCGGGTAGGAATCGAGTAGATTTCGTCCAGCGTGTTATAACGGTGCAGATGCGGATCGACAGTCACCAGGCCGTCCACGGTGCTGCTCAACAACTGGGCAAACAGGCGTGAGGTCACCACCTCGCCGGGCTTGAAGCGGGCATCCTGGCGCATGTACGGCAGATAGGGCGACACCAATAGCACCCGGCGTGCGCCGAGCACCCGCGCCGCGCGCACGCCGTACAGGAGGGGCAGCACCTGCGGATTGGGCTGGAACAGGTTGGCGGCGACCACTGCGTCTCGGCCATCGCAAGGCGTCTCGCCGCGCACGTAGGTCTCGCCGTCCGGGAACGTGCGCACCGTGAGCACGCCCTGATCGGCATCGAGTGCCCGGACCAGTCGCGCGCCCAAGGCGTCATGGCCGGGCAGGCTGAAAACGATCACGGGCGCGCTCATGGCAATGCCTCCGAATCGGGTTCGGTGATGCGCATCAGATCGGCGTGCTGGCTCAGGTACTCGAGCGCATAGGTGAGTTCGCCCGGCGCCTCGGCGTGCACGGTCAGTACCGGTTGGCCGGCGTCGACCGCGTCGCCCAAGTGGACCTGCAGATCGACACCGGCCGCCCGGGCCGTGGGCGCGCCGGCAAGTTTGGCCACCTTGGACAAGCGACGGTTGTCGATGCGGCTGACCTGGCCGGTGCGATCGGCAACGACGACGTGACGATGTCTCGCCACCGGCGGGGTGCGCAGACCGCCCTGCGCCTCACAGATGGCCTGAAACTTTTGCCAGGCTCGGCCGTCGTTCAGGACCTTGAGTGCCTGCGCGGTGCCCTCTCCGGCGTGCGCCCGGCCGCTCAGTTCCAGCAGCCGGCCGGCCAGCAACGCGGCGCGTGTGCGCAGGTCTTTGGGCATATCGGCGGTGTTTTGCAGCACGGCCAGCACGTCACGGGCTTCAAGCGCCGGACCGATCCCCCGGCCCACGGGTTGGCTGCCGTCGGTGAGCGCCACCTGCACGTCGAGTCCCAACTGCGCGCCGGTGTACTGCAGCACCGTGGACAGCCGATCCGCGCTCTCCTCATCGCGCACTTTGGCCGTGGGACCGACCGGGATGTCGACTATCGCGTGGGTCGAGCCCGCAGCGAGTTTCTTCGACAGCACCGAGGCCACCAATTGCGCCTCACTGTCGAGGTCCAACGCCCGTTCGATGCGGATCAATACATCGTCGGCCGGGCTCAGCGCCACCGAACCACCCCACACCAGACAGCCGCCCTCGGTCTCGACCACCCGACGCATGGTCGTAAGCGACAAGTCGACCGGCGCGAGGGTCTCCATGGTGTCGGCGGTGCCGGCCGGTGAGGTGATGGCACGGGAGGAGGTTTTCGGCATGGTCAGCCCGCACGCGGTCGCGATCGCAACCACGATCGGGGTAGTGCGATTGCCCGGTAAGCCGCCGACACAGTGTTTGTCGAACACCGCCGGTTGATCCCAGCTCAGCCGCTCACCGGCGGCCACCATGGCGCGCGTCAGTGCCACCACTTCATCGCTCGACATGCGATCGCCGACGCAGGCGGTCAAAAAAGCGCTCAGTTGCACCTCGGTATAGCGGCGTGCGGCGATATCATCGACGATGGCTTCGAGGCCAGCAGGGGCGAGCGCATGACCGAACAACTTGGCGCGCACCTGGGCGAAAGACTCGACCGGCTCGGGATGAGAAAATGTCACCGGGCACGGCGCCTCGGCGCCCAACAGGCGCCAGGCGACATCCGACAGGCCCGCCGCGCCGTGTTCCAGCCAATCGCCGGTGACGATGTTGAGCGTGGCGACCAGCACGGTGTCGTTGCCGCGCAGGCGCACGCGCGACTGCGACTCGAACCCTTCGGATCGACACACCGGGCAATCGGCCCGCATGTAGACCACCGGTTCCTGGTAGGTGTCGATACCGATGGGGCGCGCCTGCAACGTGGCATCCGACCGTTCGCTGTGCTCGAGCGGCGTCGACAGACGGATCACGAGGCGCTCCCATGGGCGTTGAGCGTGAGCTCGCATTTACGCAGCAGCGATAACCAGCCCAGTGCCGGATCGCGCAGATCCACGCCGCCGAGCACCCGCTGTTCTTGCTGCAGGTAGTCCTCCAGATAACGAAACACGTGATCGAGGTGGACCCAGTGCCAGCCGCCTGGCGCGCGCTCACCCCGGGAAGCAAACAGCACCATACGAATGACGTGTCCGGTCTCGCCCTGGGCGCGCCCGCGGCTTAACAACGTCTGCACCAGACCCGGCGCCTCCGCCGCCGCGCAGCAGCCAAAACGCGTCAGCGCCGCCGCCAGTACCTTGTGATTGCGCGCGCCAGGATTGACCTGCGCCCGACCCTGCTTGATTTCTGCCACGATCATGTCGGTGCCATCGGCCGGACAGGCCAGGGCAGGGTCGGGTTCAACGACGACGGGTCCGGTTACCGACACGCGCGCACGCCGCGCCGCGTTCCCGACCGGCCGCGCCAGGCGCACCGCCAGCATGTCGATGTCGGTGAGCGTGCGCGGCGCCTGGTCGCCCAGCGACTCCACCAGCGGATACTCCGTGGCGGTGAAATAGCCACACACGTGCAGGTAGGCCTGGACCAACTGCGTACCAACGTCCATCATCCGCCCCTCACGACAACACCTGCCGCTCGCCGTACGTCGGGATCTCGGCGGGCACGCCCAGCGCCACGCCGAGGCGTTCGCGCAAGCTCTCGGCCGCCGCCGGCGCTCCGTGGGTGATGAACACCCCGCTCGGTCGCGGGTCTTGCAACGGCGCCATCCAATCGATGATTTCGTCTCGATCCGCATGCGCCGACAGGCTCGTCATCTCGATGACCTCCGCGCGCACCGCGAACGACTGGCCGTGGATCGTGACGGCCCTGGCGCCGGTGAGCATCGCTTCACCGCGGGTACCCGGCGCCTGAAATCCGGTGAACAACACCGCGTTGCGATCATCGCCGAGCCAGGCCTTGAAGTGATGCAGAATGCGTCCGCCGCTGGCCATGCCGCTTGCCGAGATCACGATCATCGGCCCCTTGCGGCGGTTCAACGCCCGCGACTCCTCGGCGCTGTTGACGTAACCGGCGATGGCGCACATCCTCCGGCATTGCTCGTTCGACAGCCGGTGCTCATCGGCGTGTGCACAGTAGATATCGGTGGCATCGATTGCCATGGGGCTGTTCAGATACACCGGCAGCGTCGGAATCTGCCCGGCATCGCGCAGTGTCGCGAGCAGATGCAGCACGGTCTGTGCCCGACCGACGGCGAACGCGGGAATCATCAGAATGCCGTTGCGACGAGCGGTCTGATTGACGACCTCGCGCAGCTCATTGAGCGGCGAGCGCGTACCGTGGCGTCGGTTGCCGTAGGTCGATTCCACCACCAGGTAGTCGGTATGCCGCAGTGGTTCGGGCGCCTGCATCACGGGATCGTTCGGCCGCCCGAGATCCCCGCTGAAGGTAAGGGTTCGACCGTTGATGTCCAGCTGAATCCAGGCGGCACCGAGAATGTGACCCGCCGGATGGAAGGTTGCCCTGAGGTTTTCGCCGAGGCGTACGGGCTGGTGAAAGCCGATCGGTCGCAACGCATCCAGCGACGTCTCGGCATCGGCTTGGCTGTACAGGGGCCTGGCGGGGCGGTGCTTGGAGAAGCCTTGGCGATTCGCGTAGCGGGCGTCTTCTTCCTGCAGGTACCCGGCATCCGGCAACAGTACCTGCGCCAGGGCGACGCTGCCCGAGGTGCAATACACGGGACCTGTAAAGCCCTGCCGACGCAACACCGGAAGATAGCCACTGTGATCGAGGTGTGCATGGGTGAGCAGCACCGCATCGAGGCTCGTCGCCTCCACGGGAAGCGGCTGCCAGTTGCGCTGCCGCAGTGACTTGCCGCCCTGGAACAAGCCACAATCGAGCAACAGACACGAACCGTTGTCCTCGATCAGGTACTTCGAACCGGTAACGGTGCCAGCGGCACCCAGGAAGGTGAGGGTCGGCGAGTGGCTCACGGCCGGCGCTCACGATCAATGCGCTGCAGGTGCCACTGCCGCGATTCCGCCAGGGCCTGCATCAAGATACGGTCGAACGCTGTTGGATACGGCGTCGCTGCCTGCACCGGCGACGTGAACAGCGGCACGCATACACTCGCGAGTGCGCGGATCCATGGAAAAACCGAGGCGGGTTGTCGATTCGTGCGCATGGACGATTACCGCGTCTTCGGCGTTGGCCCGGATTTCAGCGATGGCAGAAAAGCCGGTGTACGAGCCATGTAGGCGCGATAGCGGTCACCAAACTCCTCAAGCGCCATCTGTTCTTCACGGCGCGCAAGACGCACATAGATGTACACCAGAATGGGGAACATAATGACGGTGGGCAGCGTCGGCCATTGCAGCAGGAAACCGAACATGATCAGCACAAAGGCCACGTACTGGGGATGGCGCATACGCGCATAGATCCCGTCGACCGCCAATTCGCGCTGTTGCTGAGCGGCATGAAGAACGCGCCAGGCGGCTGCAAGCAGGATGAAGCCACCGAAAATCACCAGGTTGCTCAAGATGTGCAGCGGATCGAAGTGCGGGTTGATGTTCCAGCCAAACACGGTGTTCCAGAGATGACCGGCCTCGTGGCTGAAAATGTCCGTGCCGGGGAACTTCGATTGCAACCAGCCGGAGAACAGATAGATCGTTAGTGGAAATCCGTACATCTCGGTAAACAGCGCTACCACAAACGCAGAGAAGGCGCCCAGGCTTCGCCAATCGCGCTTTGACTGCGGTTTGGCGAAGCTGAACGCGAAGATGATGAAAATCGCGGAGTTGATGATCACCAGTGACCACAACCCGTAGGCGTTGCCGTCGTGCATCACTCATCCTCCTTGTGGCCGTGGCCGCCACCGTGATCGCCGTGCCCTCGGTGCATGAAGATATGCATCACCGGACACAGCAGCAGAATCAAGAAAGGCAAGGCGTAAATAAAATGGGCTCTGTGCTCAGTCAGCAGGAAGTACAACACCGCCCCGATCAGGGCCATCGCCGCCAGGCCATTGGGCGTCAGCCAGAAATTGCGTTTTGAATCAGTCATGGCGACTCTTCCTCCGCCCGCTTGGGCGCTTTGGATAATTGACCGCACACACGGTCACAAGGACGGTTCCAGCGGCACGGCCCGTACGGCAACCCGTCGGTCGTTGCCACCTGTGCCGATACCCGGATCCACCGCTGCTTCATCCTTGATGTCCCCGGTTAACGGGCGTACTCGTCCATCATCGATTCCATCATGATCTGCATCATGTCGAGCCGAGTCTCGAGATCGGCCAGACGGTCGGCATCGCTCATCTGTTCGCGGGGCCGGGCCATTGTTATGCGCCGGTGCTGGTGGCGCGGCCGGTTCGCATCCGTCGCGGGTTCCGTGGCGGGGCCCATGTGCTCGGCCATGATTTCTCGCATGTGCTTCCCACCCATGCCCTGCATCAGCTCTATCGCCTCGCGCATGGTGTCGCGATGCGTGCCCATCAGCGCCTGGCGCTCTTTGCGATTGGATGTGCTTCGAATGGTCTGCATCTCTTCGGCCATCGTCGCCATCAGTTCGTCGAGCCGCGCCTGACGCGCTTCGCGCTCCACCTGCTCGGTCTGCCATTGCTGGGCCATGTCATTCGCCGCATCGGTTTGCTGTGCCCAGCCTGCGCCAGACAACAGCATTGTTGTTAACCCGACGACGACCATTGAGTTTTTCATCATCTTTTTCCTAAGCGCGGGATTTGGCCCGCTATTCAACAATCAACTTGCCGCGGAACATGCCCATCTGGCAGGCGAACTCATATTCGCCCGGCGTCTCGGGCAGGAACTCCACGGCCACCGTTTCGCCGGTCGGCAGATCCGCGCTTTTCTCGAAATCGGGAAATAGCACCTTGTCCGAACAACTCGCGGTCTCTTCGCGGCGAAAGTTCAGGCGCACGGGCTTACCGTGCTGGACCAGCACGACGTCCGGCGTGTACCCGCCTTTCACCAAAATCATGGCTTCCTGATGGCCCGAACTCGACAGCGCCGCGCGTGTGCCTTTGGATTTCTTGAGCCAGAAAAACCAGACGATAAAGACGATGAGCGAAAAGCCCAGTACTGTGACTATGAGGCGATCGGGTGTCATGCCATACCTCCTTTCGGTTGGAAGTAGCGCAATCGGTTGGCATTAGTGACCACGGTCACCGAGCTGAATGCCATCGCCGCTGCCGCGATCAAAGGCGACAGCAATAATCCGGTGAACGGGTACAGAAGCCCCATCGCAACGGGAATACCGAGTACGTTGTAGATAAACGCGCCAAACAGGTTTTGATACACATTGCGCATGGTGGCGCGGGAGATCTCCATTGCGGTCACGACGCCGGTCAGACTGCCCTTGATCAGGGTGATGTCGCTCGCCTCAATGGCTACATCGGTACCCGTGCCGATCGCCATGCCAACGTCGGCTTGCGCCAGCGCGGGCGCATCGTTGATGCCGTCACCCACCATGGCAACGACCTTGCCCTCGAGCTGCAGCTTCTGGATTTCATGGGCCTTGTCCTGCGGCAGGACATCGGCGAGGACCCGATCGACGCCAACCTGCCGCGCAATCGCCTCGGCGGTGCGGGCGTTGTCACCGGTGATCATGACCACTTCCAGGCCGAGAGCGTGCAGCGCCTTGATGGCCTCGGTCGAGTCGTCCTTGATGGTGTCGGCCACGGCGACCAGGCCGGCGGCCTTGCCGTCGACAGCCACGTACATGGGTGTCTTACCGTCGGCCGCGAGCCGCTCCCATTCAGCGGTGAGCGCCGTAGCATCAATGTCTCGGTCGCGCAGCAACTTCGCGTTGCCGAGCAGCAACTCGTGCCCGTCCACCCTGCCACTCACACCATGCCCCGGAATGGCGGCAAAGTCCGTCGTTTCGGGCAGCGTCAGGTTGCGTGCTTCAGCCCCGCGTACAATTGCCTCGCCGAGCGGATGTTCCGAACCCTTTTCAAGCGCGGCCGTCCAGGCCAGCAGATTGTCCTCATCGACATCGCCCGTAACGACCACGTCGGTCAGTGCAGGCTCACCCTTGGTGATGGTGCCGGTCTTGTCCAGCACGATGGCATCGATGCGTTTCGCTGTTTGAAGCGCATCGCCGGAGCGAATCAGGATGCCATTCTCCGCGCCCTTGCCGATGCCCACGGTCAGCGAGGTGGGGGTCGCCAGGCCCAGAGCGCACGGGCAGGCAATGATCAGCGTCGTAACGATGACGATGGTCGCATAGACGATGCGCGGTTCCGGCCCGACGTTGTACCAGACCATGAACGCCAAGATGCCAAGGATCATGACGGTGGGCACAAAGTACGCAGCGACCTGGTCTACGACTCGTTGAATCGGCGCCTTCGAGCCCTGCGCGTCCTGCACCATACGGATAATGTTGGCAAGCGCCGTGTCCTTGCCCACTTTGGTGGCTTCAAAGGTGAAGCTGCCTGTCTTGTTGAGCGTCGCGCCGATGACCTCGTCGCCCTCGCGTTTCTCCACAGGAATCGATTCACCGGTGATCATGGATTCATCGACGCTGCTCGACCCCTCAAGCACTACCCCATCCACCGGCACCTTTTCGCCAGGACGCACGACCACGCGGTCGCCCACCAGCACCTCTTCGACCGGAATGTCGACCTGCCTGCCATCGCGGATCACACGTGCTGTCTTGGCCTGCAAACCGACCAATTTCTTGATCGCCTCGGAGGTCTTGCCTTTGGCCTTGATCTCCAGCGCCATGCCGAGCACGACCAACGCCACGACGACGGTCGTCACGTCCCAGAAGACTTCCGCCAGCGCCTGCTCTGGAAACCAGCCGGGAAAGATGATGGCCACGGCGGAATACAGGAACGCGGCCGTGATGCCGGTCGCAATGAGTGTGTGCATGTTGGCTGAGCGGTGCTTGAGTCCCGACCACATGCCGGTGTAGAACTGCGAGCCCGACCAGAGCATGACCGGCAATGTGACCGCGCCCAGAAGTCCCCACACCCAGCGGCGTGTATCACTGCCCATGGGCATCCATTCCCTCAAGCCGGGGATAAGGTCGGGATAGCTGAATACCATCACCGGCAAGGACACGATGGCGGCGAACCAGAATTTGCGCATCAGTGTGCGGTATTCGCTCAGTTGCGCATCGGCGTGGCGATCCACGCTTTCGGCAGAGGCCTCCATCGCCGGCGCCAGGGTGTAACCACTGTCCGCCACGGCTTGCCGCAAACCCTCGACGTCAACCAACGCCGGCCGGTATTCGATGTCGACTTCAGTGGTGGCGGAGTTCACGGCGGCCGAGACGACGCCCGGTGTATCGTTCAGAGCGGACTCCACCTGCGTGACGCAGGATGCACAACGCATCCCTTGAACGGCCATGCGGGTGCGGGTGGCGCCCGGCGTGAAGCCCTCCTCGCGCACCGCGTGCGCGAGCGCCCTCGCACCAGTTTGGTTGGGATCGTAGTCAACGGTTGCGGTCTTCTCCGCCAGGTTCACATGCGCTTTGCCAACCCCGGAGACCCGGCGCAGCGCCACTTCCACGCGCTTGGCGCAATGGATACAGGTCATGTCTTCAACGATAAGGCTAAGCTGCTGCATGGTTGTCTCCGGAATCCACGATGTCATCACCGATCGCACCCCTGCGGGGTGCGAAAGCCTGCGGGGCGGCGGCAAACCGGCGCCGGCAGATCGACGAGCAGAAGTAGTACGTGTTCTGGTCCCACGCCACGGTCAGCGTATCGGCCCGATGCCGCACAATGCCGCGACAAACCAGGTCGACGAACACGCCGCCACGGTCGGGAGCGCCCAGCGCCGCTACGGGCGCCGCGCTTTGACAGGCCAGCGCGATATCTCGATGGCTATCCGGCATAGCCCACCCCAATCTCCAGCACGTCCGGGCCTAGATAGCGATGCGGCGGCACCACCAGGTTGGTCGGCGCCGGCACGTTTTTCGCCACCCGCCCGGCCAGGTCGAATTTGGAGCCGTGGCAAGGGCAGAAGTAGCCGCCCATCCAATCGTCGTCGAAGCTGCGGCTCACGGCGTCCGGCTCGAACAGCGGCACACAGCCGAGGTGGGTACACAACGCCACGGCCACGAAGATGTCGGGACGCAGCGAGCGCAACGGGTTTTGCGCATATGTCGGCTGCTGCGTTGCCACCGCGGAGTCGGGATCTCTGAGCCCCTCGATCCAGTGTGGATGGGTCATGCGCTCGAGCATGTCGGGCGTGCGCCGTAAGACCCAGACGGGGTTTCCGCGCCAGATGACCGTGATTTGTGCGCCCGGCTCGATCTGCCTGACGTTCACAGTCACGGGTGCGCCGACCGCCTGCGCCGTGGCGCTTGGTCGCAGTGAAGCGAGAAACGGCCAGGCCGCTACACCGGCGCCGACCACACCGGTCGTGGCGGCGGCCGCGACCAGAAAATGGCGTCGCGCGGTGTCCGGACGTGCCGACCCGACGGCGTCTTCGGCGGTCTCAGGCTGACTGTTGGGTGGATCAATGGTTGAGCCGTTCGCCGGGCTCATGGCACTCTCCTCGTACAAAAAAACCGAACATGCAACAGTGTGCGTCGAGAAGTGGCCAACTGCAGATTGACGAAACGGCGAGCCGTCAGTGATGGTCCTCGCAGCGGTACTTGCTGATCATTCCGTTCGTGGCGTGATCCCGGGCCTTTTCGCGCTCGATAGCATCACGGCCGAACCTCTACATTGCACTAACTCACAACGGTAAAACCTGTATCCTGCACTCATGTCAAGTCACCCTCCGCGGCTGCGACCATATCGATCAGGTGGCACAGGCTGTCGTGGTCAGGTAGCCGATCGGGCATGCTTTGCCAGCGCGCGATGGCATCCTCGACGCGGTGCTGCAAGCGCGTTAACGAGTCGAGGCGCTCACGGTTTTCCCGCGCACGCAACTTGATGATCTCGCGCACTTCCGGACAGGGCGACATGCCCCGATCGGCATCGTGCAAGATCGCTTTCACATCGCGCAGCGTGAAACCGAGCCACTTGGCACGCCGGATAAAGCGGACCCGGTACACGTCCGATCCGGCGTATTCCCGATAGTCATTCCTGGGATCGCGTTCGGGGTTCAACAGGCCTTCTTGCGTGTAGTAACGGACCACGTGGGCCGGCACCTCTGCCTGCTTAGCCAGTTCGTTCACGTGCATGGCCGTCTCCTGTGCGCGGCAATAAGCCCCTCCTCGATTGGTCGCTCGCGCCTCAGCCGCCGAAATTCGCCCGCAAATACGCGATCACCGCTTTGATTTCAGCTTCGGTTAGCGACGGGTTGCCGCCTTTGGCCGGCATCGCCAGCGGCGAGCCGGGACTCTGTACACCTTCCGCAATGCTCTTGACGAGCTCCTCGTCCGATTTCGTCAGGGCGCCGTCACTGGCCGTCAAGTCCGCCACACCGGGAATTGCCCCTTTGCCGTTGGCGCCGTGACAGGCGATACAGGTCTGCGAGTAGACCGCCTTACCCGCCTCAACGTCATTGCCGGCACTTTCATCCGCAAGTGCGCTTGAGCCCCAAATGAGGGCCAGAAACAAGATGAGTGTTCGCATCTCAGTTACTCTGTTGAAGGAAAGCCAATACGTCGCGAGTCTCTCGGCCGGTCAGGCCGGCGCGGACGCGCATGTGAGCCGTGGCGGCTCGCCACTGGTCGTCCCGAAGCTCCTTGGGATCACGCATGTTGTGGCAGCGTGCGCAGTTTTCAGCCCAGGTCTGGGCGCCTCGTGCGAATTGCGCCGGGTCCGGTTGCGTCGCCGCTTCGGTCTCGGCCGCCATGGCCGTCGGTTGACCGGCGGCCAAGACCAGCGCAGCGACGGCGATCGACGACGCCGCAACCAGTGTCAGTATCGTGTGTCGAATCATATTCCTCATTCCTCCTAGTAGCCGTAAGCAATCTGTACTTGCCAACGGTCGTCGTCGGTGACTTCACCGGCCAACCCCGTGTTCGATTCGTAGCCAAGCTTGACCATCGCGCTGGGCGTAAATAGGTAATTCACCCCGAATGCCCATTGCTCTTGGGACTCATCAGCGTGCGGTGACGTGAAGTCCGTGTAACGAATGACGCCTTCCCATTTGGCTTGCGGACCGAACTTGTAGGCACTCTGCAGATACCAGCTTTCCCATTTGCCGCCTTCCGGTGCAATGCTGGTCTCTTCGTCCGCGATGTCTTGCATGATGTACTCGCCGCGCAAATCCAGGTTATTCCATTGGTAGCTGGCATCAACGCCCAGCACCTCGTAGTCGCGCTTTGGATCGCCTTCGAACTCCAAATCATCGTTTTCCACCACCGCGGCGTCTCCGTATGCGGCTGATACGGCAAGCTCAAGCTTCGGTATTGGAAGAAGACTGATGCGTCCTCCGACGATCTTGCTGTCGTCCGGGTCACTCGCGACACCTTCTGTTTCGATGCCGTGAATCTCCCCGTCCTCGCCAATCAGTTTCGGACCATTGGCAACGTAACCGGCGTATGTAAATCGCTTATGGCCGAGCAAATTGATACCGCCCCGCAACTGTACGCCGACATCAGCGGCCGGCGCTGCCCCATCGTGGCCGAATCCAGGCGGTGCGGATGGCAGCTTGTTGATCCAGGACGGATGCAGGTTTTGTCGGAAGTTGCCTAGTGGACTTAGGAACTTACCGGCTACTAATATCAGGTTGTCGTTAAGGAATATGTCGATCGTACTGTATTCAAGCTCAACTTCAGTTTCGCCGTCCTCGTCCAATTCGATGGCCAACTCTGATTCCCAAAGCACCCTGTCGCGATACATGTAGTGGAACATCGGGTTGAAGTTGGCCACGAACGCGGCATTGCCGTTCTCCGGACTCACGTAGTCCGCGGACGCGTAACCGGCCAGGTGGGTTACTGAACTGGTGTTCTTCCACTCGTTCGCCGACACTTCTGCGCGTTCGGCTGCTTGTCGTGCCGCTGTAGTTTCGGCACGCAACGTCTCGACCGCCGCCGACGGTGCCGCTTCCCTGGCCGCCGCCAGTTCCTCGCGCAGCGTCGCCAGTTCCTCGGCCATGGCCTCGGTCCTGGCCTCGAGTTCTTCGATACGCCGGTTGTCGGACTGCGCCAGCGCCGGGGCCGCCGTCGCCAGCAGCAACGACAGCATCACGGCCTGTGGGCACCTCTTGTGTATGGTCATGCTTATCTCCCTGAGTCGTTAGCATCCGGCAGGATTGGCGATGAGACCAAACCCTGACGTCAAACTTAGGTCAAGCTTAGAAGCTGTACCCTGCGCACAGGTCCAGTACGTACTAACCACGACTGACCCCCGGTTTTGCCTCAAGCGTGTGATTTTCAAGCGACCGCGTGCGCCACAGCAGGAACATCGCCGGAATAACGATCAAGGTAAGGATCGTCGCGCTCACCATGCCGCCCACCATCGGCGCGGCGATGCGCCGCATCACTTCCGAACCCGTGCCGCCGCCGAGCATGATCGGCAACAAACCGGCGATGATGGCGGCGACCGTCATCATGATCGGGCGGACACGCATTACCGCACCGTCGATCACGGCCTGGCGGACGTCTTCCAACGTCAATGCCCGGCCCTCCGACTCGGCCGTCGTCATGTGCTGACGAATCGCCTGGTTCAGGTAGACGAGCATCACCACGCCAATCTCGACCGCCACCCCGGCCAGTGCGATGAAACCCACACCGACCGCGACCGAGAGATCGTAGTCGAGCAGGTACAAAAGCCAGATGCCGCCGATCAGGGCCATCGGCAACGTACCCATGATGATGGCGACCTCGGCGAAGCGCCGGAAATTGAGGTACAAGAGCAGCACGATAATGGCGAGCGTGACCGGTCCGACCAGCGACAGGCGCTCTTTGGCCCGCACCATGTACTCGTACTGCCCGGACCATGCCAGCGAGTATCCCGCCGGCAGATCCACCAGGTCACCCACTGTTTGTTGCGCCTCGGCGACGTAGGAGCCCAGGTCGCGGCCGGTGATGTCGACGTAACTCCAGCCATTGAGGCGAGCATTTTCGCTCTTGATGATCGGTGGGCCGTCGACCACCTTGACGTCCGCGACGTCTGCGAGCGCAATGCGCGCCCCTTGTGGCGTGACAATCGGCAGCAACTGCAGTTGTTCAACGGAATCGCGAACGCGCTGCGGGTAACGCAGGTTAACCGGATACCGTTCCAGGCCTTCAACCGTCTGCGTCACGTTCATTCCGCCGATCGCGGTGCGCACGATGTCCTGCACGTGTCGAATGTTGAGCCCGTATCGGGAGGCGCGGCCGCGGTCGATGTCGACGTCGATGTAGCGCCCACCGGCGACGCGCTCGGAGTACACCGATGCCGTACCCGGCACGTTGGCCAACACGCGCTCCAGGTCCTTGCCGATGCGCTCGATGACGGTCAGATCGGGACCCGACACCTTGATGCCCACCGGTGTCTTGATGCCGGTCGCCAGCATGTCGATGCGGGTCTTGATCGGCATCACCCAGGCGTTGGTGAGCCCGGGGTACTTCACGATGCGATCGAGTTCGGCGCGCAGCCCCTCCGGCGTCATGCCCTCACGCCATTCCTCGCGGGGTTTGAATCGAATCACGGTCTCTATCATGGTCAGCGGTGCCGGATCGGTCGCGGTCTCCGCGCGGCCGATCTTGCCGAACACGCTCTTTACTTCCGGCAACGTACGAATCATCCTGTCCGTCTGCTGTAGCAGCTCGCGCGCCTTGTCGATCGACACCCCCGGGTAGGTCGTCGGCATGTACATGAGGTCACCCTCATCGAGCGGCGGCATGAACTCCGAACCGAGCTTCGTTGCCGGCCACAGACCCACCACCAGGACCAGCAGGCCCGCCACCAGGGTCATCTTCGGAAACCGGATGACGCCGTGAATGACCGGCTGATACGCCGCAATCAGCAGTCGGTTAATCGGGTTCTTGTGCTCCGGGGTGACTTTGCCGCGGATGAAATAGCCCATGAGCACCGGTACCAGGGTGATCGACAACCCGGCAGCGGCGGCCATCGCGTAGGTCTTGGTATACGCGAGCGGTGCGAACAGCCGTCCTTCCTGTGCCTCCAGCGTGAACACCGGCAGGAAACTTAAGGTGATGATCAACAGTGAGAAAAACAGCGGCGGACCCACCTCGCTCGCTGCCTCACCCATGATGCGCCAGCGATTCTCGTGGGTCAGCGGTTCGCGTTCGATGTGCTTGTGCACGTTCTCGATCATGACGATGGCTGCGTCCACCATTGCGCCGATCGCAATGGCAATACCGCCCAACGACATGATGTTTGCGTTCAGCCCCTGCAGGTGCATGACGATGAACGCCGTCAGGATGCCGACGGGCAGACTCAGGATGACCACGGCCGACGAGCGCAAGTGGAACAGGAACACAGCACAGACGAGCGCCACGACCAGGAATTCCTCGATCAGCTTGCCTTCGAGCGTCTCCACGGCGCGCTCGATCAATGCCGAACGGTCGTACGTGGTCACCACCTCGACCCCGTCGGGCAGACTGCGCTCGAGTTCCGTCAGGCGTGCTTTCACCGCCTCGATGGTTTTTGAGGCATTCTCGCCCCATCGCATGACGATGACGCCACCAACCACTTCGCCCTCGCCGTCGAGTTCGGCAATGCCTCGGCGCATCTGCGGCCCCAACCGCAGCTCGGCGATGTCCGAGAGCACCACCGGGGTGCCATTTTCGTTGACTCCCAGTGGAATTTTGGAGAGATCGCCGAGACTCTGCAGGTAACCGGTCGCGCGAACCATGTACTCGGCCTCGCCCATCTCGACCACCGAGCCGCCGGCTTCCTGGTTGCCCTCCTGGATCGCCATCTTGACTTTCGCCAGCGGTATGCCGAACGCGCGCAGCTTGTCGGGGTCGACCACGACCTGGTACTGGCGCACCATGCCACCAATGGTGGCGACCTCGGCGACGCCGGGCACGGTCTGCAGCTCGTACTTCAGAAACCAGTCCTGCAGGCTTCGGAGCTGGGACAGGTCGTTTTGCCCAGTCCGGTCGACCAGCGCGTACTCGTAAATCCAGCCAACGCCAGTGGCATCCGGCCCCAGTGCAGGCTTCGCACTGTCGGGCAGCTGCCCGGCGACCTGGCTCAGGTACTCGAGAACCCGTGAGCGTGCCCAGTAAAGGTCCGTGCCGTCTTCGAAGATGATGTAGACGAAGGAATCGCCGAAAAACGAGTAGCCGCGGACCGTCACCGCTTTGGGCACCGACAGCATTGCCGTGGTCAGCGGGTACGTGACCTGGTCCTCGACGACTTGCGGCGCCTGGCCCGGGAAGGAGGTCTTGATGATGACCTGAACGTCTGACAGGTCCGGTAATGCGTCCACCGGCGTCTGGCGCAGCGAGTAGATGCCCCAGGCGACCAGAAACGCCGTTGCCAACAACACCAGGAAGCGGTTGTTGATCGACCAGCGAATGAGCCCGGCAATCATGGTTGGTGCTCCTGGTGGTCGCCCGAGGCACCATGGTTGTGTTCGTTGGCCGCCGTTTCGTCATCGGGCGCGCCGGACGACCCGTCACCATGGTCCATTTCCGAATGATCCATCGCCCCATCGTCCATGCCACTGTGGTCCATCGAGGAATGGTCGGTTTCGCCGGCGTCGGACGCCGGGGCAGCATCGCGCTCACCGGTCGCCGACAGCGCGGTGACCAGGTAATGGCTGTCGCCATGGCGTTCGATGGTGATCGCCACCACATCGCTCGCAGCAATACCTTCAAGCAGCGCCGGGTCCGACACGCCGAAATCCATGGTCATTGCCGGCCATTGCCAATCGGCGATGGCCGGGTGGTCAAGCTTGACGGTGTCCCCGTCGACGCCGCGCACGGTGGCAACCACGTCAACCGCCATGGGCGGTGCCGCTTCATTCATCTCCTCCATCCGCGACAGGGCGACGTCAATGTTCGATTCGGAGTCGATCAAGAATTGTCCGGAGGTCACGATCCTGTCACCCGCGCTCACACCGCGCCGGATTTCAATGCGATCGCCGGACTCGATGCCGACCTCGACAGGCTGGGTTCGAAACCGACCCTCACCCAGGGCCACCACCACCCGATCCACCTTGCCGCCGCGAATCAGGGCTTCGCGCGGCACATGCGTCACCGACCCGGTCTCGGTACCGTAAACAGTGACGCGTGCGAACATGTTCGGCCGCAAGACCTCGTCCGCGTTGTCGAAGCGCAATCGCACTTTGAGCGTCCGCGTCTGCTGATCGAGTTCGGGGTACACATAGTCGACCGTGCCCTGCCAGCGTTGCCCGGGAAGGTAGTCGAGCTCCACCTCGGCACGTTGCCCAGGCCGTACCCACGCGGCCTGGCGCTCGAACACCTCGGCGATCACCCAGACCCGATCGAGTTCGGCAATCGACATGACCTCGGTCGCCGGCGTGATATAGACACCCTCGCGAACACCCAGGTGAGCAATGAAACCGTCGGTCTGGGCGAATACGCGCACGCGTTGTTTCACCGTCCGCTCGCGCGCCAAACGGTCGATTTCGGCCTTCGTCAAACCCAAGGCCACCAGTCGCTCTCGCGACGCTTCAACCAGACCCTGCGTGCGACTGTTCATGGTCGCCAGGAACTCCTCCTGCGCGTTCACTAGCGTCGGCGAATAAAGTTCGAACAGCGACTGGCCGCGCTTGACCGGATCACCCGTGGCTTTGACGGCCAGCTGCTCGATCCAGCCGTCGACGCGGGTGTTGATCTGGTGCAACGTATCCTCGTCGTATCCGACGTAGCCGACGGTGTCGATGCGCCGTGACAAGACGCCGCGCTCGACCATCGCCGTGCGCACGCCCAGGTTATTCACCACCTCGGGGGCGATAGACACCACCCCGGGATCCTCGTCGCCCACCTCATCCGCGTACACCGGCACCAGGTCCATGCCCATCGGCGACTTGCCGGGCTCATCGCGCCGGTAGTTTGGGTCCATCGGCGCTTTCCAGTACAGAACCTGGCGCTCGCCAACCGTGGTCTTGCCGGAGCCGTCGTCGCTACCAGCCGACCCGAAGCGGCCAGCGACGAAACCGACAAACAGAGCTGCCGCTATTGCGGCGACAGTAAAAAGAAGTTTCTTCATTGGGGAAGTCCTCCCAGGTTGGCAATCACCGCATAGCTCTGCGCTCGCTCGGATTGCAGCCGAACGACATCCAACTGCGCGTTCAGCCGGTCAATGACACCGCGCATGACATCGGCGAAGTCGCCGGCGTCACTGCGGTAAGCGTCCAACGCCGCGCTCGCCTGATCGTCGGCCAGCACAAGAATGCGCTGCTGATAAAGGTCCAGCCGCCGATCGAGTTCCCGCCAGCGTGCGAGTTCCGTCTCCAGCTGGCTTGCGAGCCGGCGCAATAATTCTTCACGGGACTCGACGGCTGCGCGGCGCTCGCTCAATGCCGCCGCGAATCGCCGGTCCTGGCGATTTTTGCGAAAGAATGGCAGCTCGACGGTGACGGAGAGGCTGACGAAATCCGAGCGCGGGCTGCCGTCGGGCAAGAAGCCGTCGCGGTAGCCGTAGCCGAGGTCGAGCGCCCACCCGGGTTTGTAGCGTTCCTCGGCGAGGCGAACCGCGGCCTCGCGCGCATCGATCCGCGCACCTGCGGCTTGAAGCGCAGGATGCTTCGACAATTGTTCGCTCAGAAATCCGTCGTCGGGAACGCCCGTCCACGGCGGAAGCTGTGGTGCGATGGCTCTCTGCGACTCGTCACCCACCCATTGCGACAGCGCGGCCCGCGCCCGTGCCCGCTCCTGTTCGATGCCGATGAGTCGCTCGTCGAGCCGGCTCAGTTCGAGTTCCGCGCGAAGGACGTCCTGCCGGTTTTTCTTGCCGACGGAATACAGCGACCGTGCGACCGTCACCAGGTCCGCGAAGTACGGCCGGGATTCAGTCACGACGGAGTGCGCCCGGTCCCAGTACCAGGCGTTCAGCCAGGCTTTGCGTACGGATGTCAGGACATCGCGCCTTCGCCCGTCAGCGCTCTCGCGCATCTCCGCCGACATCGAGCGAAACTGCTGTGTGCTGAGCGACCGGGTCTTGCCGGGCGGAAATGCCTGGCGAACGCCGAGCTGTCCCTGCGTCATGCCTTCGGTCGTGAAGCCGCCGGATTGCAACGGAAAATTGGCGAGCCCGACCCGCAAGGTCGGGTCGGGTAATTGCCCTGCGGCGACAGCCTGTTCTGCGAGAGCATCGGCCGTCGCCATCAACGCTGCCTGGCCTGGCTCGGCTTCAAGCGCCAGCGCTTCGGCTTCGACCAGCGTGAGCGGCAGACCCTGTTGCGCGATTGCGGGCGAAAGCAAACACAAGTACGCCAGCCAGACGGCGAATCGAGCGCGCCAGGTACGTAGGAATTTATTCGGGTGGGGCCGCGCCCCACGGATTGCACACATCAAAACGATCTCCTTCGTGAGTCACCGAGAAATACCGGTTTCGCGCGAAGGGATCGTTAATCCAGATAGACGCAGAAAAGAACGTTGAGGGGAGTATGGTTGCCGGACGGCGGACTTCGGGCAGGAAACCAGCCTATTTCGGCGGAAGATCGAGTCGCGAGGACCTGCGGATTGGCCGGAACAATCGCCAAGGGCACATCACCCGGCGCATCCTTGAGCTTGAGTTCGGAATTGCGACCGTCGTATTTAAGATCATCGGCCAGGCTGCAGTCTTCAGCATTCGTTGCACAAGGCATCTCGTCCATTGTCGCCGAACGCGCTGACGATGCATGCTCACCATGTTGGCTCGTGTGCGCCGGCGGGCAGTGCGGACATTGGTGATCGTCCGTCGCGTCGAGCGCCATCGCACACGGCTGCAACGCAAGGTTCAGACATAGGACGACGAACGCCCCGAAACCAGAGCGGGTGTGTCGATTCTGATTTTTCTGCAAACCCTTCAAGAGTCGAGCTCGTGCAATATCCCGTTTATGCGATATTCGCATGTGCCGGCGAATGCGTTGCAATAGTGTCTTGTACCTATCACCCTGCACCTTAGATATATAGCCGCGGTGATCGGCCCGTCAAGTAACCAGGCCGCAATTCCGCCGGAATATTACGACTGGGCTCGCGCAGGATTGAGCCCGTCGGACTCCTCCGACCGGAAAACGGCTGATACGAAGCCGATGGGGATCAGTCCTGCAAGCGACTCCGACTGTGTCACTTCCAATTCGTTCAATTCGAGAGCCTCCAGTAATGACGTCAGCGTAAAGCGCCGTTGTCCCGGGAAGCCGCTGAGTGAAAGAAGCCGCGAAACGACCCAAGACACCTTTGTCTCGTCATGACAAAACGTCGGCGACACAAGCAATCCACCCGGCCTGGTCACACGCCGAAGCGCCTGGATCGCACGGGGGAGGTCAGGTACCAGATGGAGGACATTAGCCGCGACAACTGCATCAAACTCTCCAGGTTTGTACGGAAGCGCATAGATATCGGCCTGCTCACAGGTGACGTTCTCGAGCCCGGCTTCCCGTACCCGCTGATCCAGCGATTCGACCATGGCCGCTGCATAATCCGTCGCGATGACCGAGTCACAAGTCTGGGCGATGGCCGAGGTCACAATGCCCGTGCCCGCTGCGACCTCCAGCACTCTTCCCGTGCCGCGAACCGCCTCGCTGGCCAACTCCAGCATCCGCGGCAGAGGCCGCCCGAGCACCCATCGCAAAGACGCGTCGTAGTTGCGCGCGTGTCGTTCCCAATAATCTTTGTCACTCATGGCATTCACTGGCTTCGATATTCCTCCGATTCTGTCTACGCAGTGAAAGACGCTTGTGCCTGAGCGCCACGGCCCTTCTGCGATGACGCGTGATCGTCAAGCACCTTGGGCTGCCGGTAGGCCAACAGGCGCAAAGCATTGAATACGACCAATACGGTCGAGCCCTCGTGCATCAAGACCGCCGCACCGATGCTCAGCCCAAAGAGTGTCGATGGCACGAGTATGGCGACCATGCCGAGGCTAAACCACAGGTTTTGGCGAATAATGCGGCTGCTGGCCCGGCTCAACCCGACTGCGAACGGTAAGTGGCGGAGTTCGTCTGCCATGAGGGCCACGTCCGCCGTTTCCAATGCCACGTCCGAGCCGGCGGCGCCCATGGCGATCCCAACGGTGGCATTGGCCATCGCCGGCGCGTCGTTGACCCCGTCCCCGACCATGGCCACGTCGGATTCCTCTCGGAGTCTTCGAATCGTTTCTACCTTGTCCGCCGGCATGAGGTCGCCGCGCGCTTCGGTGAGACCGACACTACGCGCCACTGCCTCCGCCACCTGCTGGTTGTCGCCGGAGATCATGATCATGCGGCGGATGCCGAGCTTGCCGAGTCGTTCGATCACGGCCCGTGCGGTTGGCCGCGGCGTATCCATCAAACCGAGGACGCCGAGGTATTGAACACCCCGTCGCACGATCATCGTGGTGCGCCCAGCGGACTCGAGTTCGTCGATTTGGCTGCGTACCTCCTCAGGCAAGGGCGGTCCGTCTATTTCACTGAACAGGTCATCTTTGCCAATGTAGGTCTCGATGCCGTCGACGTGCGCCATCACGCCACGACCCGTGATACTCCGAAGGTCGGTGGCCTGCGGGAGGGACCAATCCGTGAGCAACTCTGTACCGTCTCGAACCACCGCGGCCGCAAGTGGATGATCGCTCAAGGACTCCACTGAAACGGCAGTCCGAAGTAGATCAAGTCGATCAGCGCCTTCGCACGGAACGACGTCGACCAAGCGCGGTTTACCCTCGGTTAATGTACCCGTCTTGTCAAAAGCGATCGATCGAAGCCGGCCAAGGTTCTCGAGCGGGCCGCCGCCCTTGATGAGCACGCCGCCCCGGGCCGCGCGCGCAATGCCGCTCAGTACGGCACTTGGCGTCGCAATGGCGAGTGCACAGGGACTCGCCGCCACCAACAAGGCGAACATGCGATAGAAACTTGTGCTCATCGATTGATCGATGACGAAACCGACCAGCAAGGTCAGCACCGCCGCCATCAGAACCATCGGCGTAAAAACGCGTTCGAATCGATCCGTAAACTGCTGCGTAGGCGATTGGTTGGTTTCCGCCTCGTGCACCATGGTCACCACCCGGGCCAGGGTCGAATCGCTGCTGGTGCGCGTGACATAGACGTGCAACCCGCCGCTGCCGTTAATCGTGCCGGCAAAAACCCGGCTTTCCTCGTTGATCGCCTCTGTGCCTGACTCTACGTTCAGGGCAGCTTGTTCGCTATCGACGACCGGGACCTTATCCACCGGCACGCTCTCGCCGGTGATCGGGGCTTGGTTGATGCTGCTTTCGCCTTTGACGACAAAGCCGTCCGCCGGTAGCCGCTCGTTGGGCCGGACGAGGACAATATCGCCGACCGCGAGAGCGTCCACTGGCACTTCTTCCACCCGGTCATCCCGCACGCGAGAGGCCGTCTTCGGGGTAAGTTCGGCGAGGGATTCGATGGCGCGTTTTGCTCGCCCCATGGCGTAGGCCTCGAGGGCGTGCCCGAGGCTGAACAGAAACAGCAACAACGCGCCCTCTGCCCATTCGCCGAGGAACGCAGCACCAATCGCTGCGACCAGCATCAGCGTATCAATGGCGAACTGACGATCGCGCAAATGTTCGATGGCCTCACGAAACGTAAACCAGCCACCAAAGAAATACGCCGCGATTAACAACGATTGCGCAAGCCAACGCGGTGCGTCCGAAAACGTCTCAAACGCCCAACCTGCGAGCAGCGTGATCCCGCATAATCCAACGAACACGAGCTCCGTCTTCTCGCCAAATACCACGCCATGCACGTGTCCGGCTTTCTCGGGTTCGGACACCGCGCCGACCAGCTCGTCCAGTCTCCTGCGTATTCCAGCTTCATCGGTCTGCTCGCGATCGAACTCGATACGGACGGCGCCATCGGGCGACACCACGGCTTCCAGTACACCGGCGGATTGGGATAATTCGCGCCCGAGGCGTCGCGCCCGACCGGCAGCAAGAGGCACGATTTCGATGATCAGGTGCCCGAATTTTTCTTGTAACTTGGCACCGGATTGTGTCGCGAACTGCCGTAATGACTGAAGCGTCATAACCGACGCGTCGTAGTGAACACACAGGTGGTTCGTCTTTCTATCAACGTCGCCAATGACGTGAGCGGCTTCGACGCCGGCCTTTGCTTGCATCAGATCGCAGAGGCGCTGATAGCAATGGTCGCTGACGTTCGGAATATCGGGTAGTAGCAGATTGATGTCTATTTGCGTCTTGCTGATCATTTTCAGGCTGCTCTGACGGCCAGGAGGCCGCGTAGTCTAGGTCGAACAATCATCATGGTCTCTCGTATCGTGGTGCCAAACGCGCACGAGACTGCCCGGTGGCGGAAGTTGCGCGAGGCGGATGGAAAAAGGTTTTCTGACATGCCGAGCCGCTATGCGTTGACGCGTCGTCAGGCACTCGGTGACGGGCTCGTTGTTTTCAGTAATCGCAATATCGACGTGTCCGCCCATCGGTCCTTTTGTGATCGGGTTGGGCACAACCTCTCCACGCAGCGTGATGCCACCGCTTCGGTCAATCCAAAAGTTGGCCGAGGCAATCCGGCCCGTAGGCGTGGACTCGCGCTCGACTTCGACCCCAGAATTGCTGACGTAGCGCGGGATCCACGCACATGAAGTTATCGCCAATGCCAGCGCGAAGATCACGATATGGTGCGCTCGATGGCGTGAGTTCATATGCATGACCGCCAGCTAATAGGATCGCGCTGGCCAGGTTCCGACATGTGCCGGTGCCGACTAAAACGCCCTATCGACTCAATTCGCGCACTCATCGTGAGATTCCGTTGCGGGGTGATACCACACGCGTAGATAACTCCCGCGCGGGGGTAATGAGACAAACGGTAGGGAAAAATCCACGTCGCCATGACCGCGCTCCCGATACAATTGCGCCGTTGTACACAACGTGCTCGATCGATCCGGTACTGTGATCGCCACGTCGATGTGACCATCTAAGGCGCGGCTACTATCAGACAAGCGCACCACCTCGCCACGCAGACTTAATCCATTGCGATCGGTCCAGAATCCCACGGACCGGATCTGTCCGGTCTCACTCGACACGGGCTCAATGTTGATACCTGGATTATGAACGCGGCTCGGGATGTTGGTGCATCCGGCAAGGGATGACACGCCGGTCAAAACAACGATCCAGGTCTTGATATGTGTGTCCACTATCCTTCCCTCCTCTCGACCGCCGACGAGCAGCTACACGGGGACACTCGTCGCGCGACCAAACACCAGTCGTCCGTCATGCCGTTATCTCTATAGCGGACTGAATTTCGGTGATGTAGATCCAGCCGGCCGACGGCTGCCCGGTTTTGGCGTGCTCGCGGATCAGTGCCACGGCTTCTGCAGTGCGATTTTCCGTGTCGCAAACCAGCTCCAACTTCACCTCCGTCACGACTTTCTGCCCGATTTCTACCGAGTAGCTCTGTTCTTTTGCATCCAGGGCGTTAAGCAGCCCCTCGACGTCGATCACCGTGAGATTCTTGAACCCGGCGTTGGCAAGCGCGTTAACGACATCCGCAATCCGATTGCGGTGCACATAGGCTTTGACTTCTCGAACGTTCATGATGTTTCTCCAATTGACGAAGTGTCTCCGTGTTCCTCGTTGCGCTCATCCGCCGCCTCCGCTTTGCGTTGCGCCCGGGATTCCATCCACTCGTAGATCACGGGTAACAACACCAGTGTTAGCAAGGTCGACGTGATGAGCCCGCCCACCACGACCGAGGCAAGTGGCCGCTGGGTCTCTGCACCGACACCGGTCGATAGCAGCATGGGGACGAGGCCGAGGATGGCGACGCTCGCCGTCATCAGTACGGGACGCAAGCGGAGTTCCGCGCCTTGTCGCACCGCCTCTCCGATCGAGCGGCCCTTTTCTCGCAGTTCGTTGATGAAGCTCACGAGCACGATGCCGTTCAGCATCGCCACCCCGAACACCGCGATGAATCCGATGGCCGACGGCACCGAGACATACTGGCCCGTGACGAACAAGGCCAGCAGTCCACCGATCGTTGCAAACGGTACGTTGGCAATGATGAGGGTCGCGTACTTGACGGAGTTGAAGGCCGTATACAGCAGCACGAAGATGAAAAAGATCGTCAGCGGTACAATAATTGACAAGCGAGCCAACGCGCGTTGCTGGTTCTCAAACGCCCCGCCCCACTCGATCCAGTAACCCGGCGGCAAATCCACTTGAGATTCGATGGCCGCATTGGCGTCCCGAACAAAGCCGTCCACATCGCGACCGCGCACGTCCATCTGAATGACGGCGTAACGCTGCAACTGCTCGCGACGGACGAAGGAGTAACCCTCGGCCACCGTCACGTCGGCGACTGCGGAGAGTGGCACGATGGCGCCGCCGCTGGTCTTGAGCGGAATGCGCTGAATCGATTGCACCGACGACTTCGAGGCATCGTTGAGTCGTGCGGTAATATCAAAGCGCCGAACGCCGTCGATCAGCGTCGATACCGGCTCGTTGCCGATCCCGGTTCGCACAACCGATAACACATCGTCGGCATTCAAACCGAAGCGCGCTAGCTGGTCGCGTTTGACCCGGATGCGAATTTGCGGTTTGCCGACGTTGGCCTCGAGCGAGAGATCCGCGACGCCCTCCACGCCGGCGATCACGTCCTTCACCTCTTCGCTCAAACGATCGAGCTCGGACAACTCTTCGCCGTAGATCTTGGCGGCGAGCGTCGCGCGCACACCGGAGATGAGCTCTTCGACCCGCATCTGAATCGGTTGCGTGAATGCGACCACGGCGGTTGGCACGACGACTTCCAATTCCTCGCGCATGGCTTCCGCCAGTTCTTCAATGTCGCGATCGCCGGGCCATTCATCTTCCGGCTTGAGCTCGGTGTAGATCTCCATGTAGTTGACATCGGCGGTCTCGCCTTTCTCGGCACGACCGATCATGGCCACCGTCGTTTTCACCTCCGGAAACTCGGACAAGGCGTTTTCAATGTCGATCGAGATCTCGATCGATTGATCCAGCGATGCGGAGGGAATCGATGTGACGCGCCACATGATCGAGCCTTCCTGCAGCTGCGGCATGAACTCTTTTCCGAGGAAGGGAAACAACGCCAGGCTCGCGACGAGTAAACCGACAGCGCTAGCGACCACGACCTTCTTGTTCGCGAGTGACCAAGACAGCAACGGCAGATAGCGCGCTTTGATCACCCGCACCAACCAGGTGTCACGCTCTTCCTTGGGTTTTAGAATCAGGGCGGCCAGCACCGGGATCAGTGTCAGCGTCAGCACCAGCGATCCTGCCATCGCGAAGCTGATATTGAATGCCATGGGTTTGAAAAGCTTGCCCTCAAGACCTTGGAGAGCGAACAGCGGCAGGAAGACGACAATGATGATCATGATGGCGAACGCTATGGGGTTCGCAACTTCCCGAGCCGCTGCCAGTACGGCGGCGCTGCGGTCCACTGTCTCGCCGGCCTCCTTGCGCTCGGCCATGATACGAAACGCGTTCTCTACCATGACGACGGCACCATCGACCATCATGCCGATGCCGACCGCGAGTCCCGCTAACGACATCAGGTTGGCCGACAGGCCCGCCTCACCCATGAAAATGAACGCAATCAACATCGCCAGCGGCAACGCCGCAATGACCACCACAGCCGATCGCAGTTCTCCCAGGAACAAGAACAGCACGATGGCGACCAGGATCGAACCTTCGACCAGCGCCTTGACTGCCGTGCTGACCGCTTTCTCGACCAGATCCGTGCGCTCGTAGACGGGGCGAAGTACGACCCCCTCGGGCAAGGATTGATCGACGATATCGACTTTGCCTTTGACGGCGTCGACCACGTCGGCCGCGTTCTCGCCGATGCGCGACAGCGCCATGCCCAAGACCACCTCTTTGCCGTCGCGTGTGACTGCGCCGAAACGCAACGCACCGTCTTGCTCTATGCGTGCGATATCACGCAGATATACCGGCGTGCCGTCTTCCACCTTGATGACCATGTCGCCGATGTCGTGTTCGTTCTCGACCAGCCCCAGTCCGCGAACCAGGTATTGTTCCGCGCCGAGGTTGACGTATTGACCGCCGACCTGGCGGTTATTCGCCTCAATCACTTCCATCACTTCGGTAAAAGTGAGGTCGTATTTGATGAGGCTTAAAGGATCCATCACGACCTGAAATTGGCGCTCCTGGCCACCCCAGGACGTGACGTCATCGACACCGGGCGCGGTGCGCAGGATCAGCCGCACACTCCAGTCTTGCAGCGTCCTGAGATCCATGTCGGTGATGTCGCGGTTCAGCTCCTCATCGGCGCGCTCCAACGTGTACCAGAACACCTGGCCGAGTCCGGAGGTGTTCGGCCCCATCTCGGGCGTGCCGTAACCGTCGGGAATGCGATCGCCAACTTCCTGCAGCCGCTCCATGACCAGCCGGCGCGCAAAGTAAATGTCCATGTCGTCATCGAAATAGACGGCCACGTACGACAAACCGAAAAGACTAACCGAACGGATCTGCTGCACTTTGGGCAATCCCGCCATGCCGGATTCGATGGGAAAGGTGAGGAGCTGCTCAACATCTTCGGCGGCAAGGCCGGGCGACTCGGTGTAAATGTTGACCTGCGCCGGCGTCACGTCCGGAAAGGCATCGATCGGTACCGTGACGACAGCGCGCCAGCCAAGGAATGCGACCACACCAAAGATGATCAATACCAGGAATTTGTAGCGCAGCGAGGACTCTACGAGTTTTTCTAACATCGGATTCCCCTAGTGCGCGTGGCCTTCGCCGAGCGAAGACTTGAGCAAGAGTGATTTGAGATGGAACACGCCGTCGACGGCGATTTCGTCGCCGACGCTTAAGCCCGCCATGACCACTGTCCAGTCGCCGACGGTAGGTCCGGCTTCGATGGTTTCGGCGTGAAACTCCTGACCGTTTTCGAGTTTGAATACCGTCGGTGCGCCCTCGATCATGGTCACTGCAGCGCTCGGCACGGCGAGCACGGGTTCCCGCGTTCCGGTGACGATCTCGGCCTCGACGAACTGGCCGGGGTGCAATCGGTCGTCGGCATTGTCCACCTCGATACGCAACCCTTGCGTACGAGTGGTTTCATCCAACCGGTGATGACGCTGAATGACCGTACCCTCGAGCCAGGTAACGCCATCGAGGCTCACACGCGCGGTGGCGCCGTCATCGATGTCGGGCAGACCGTTTGGTACGGTTTGCGCTTCCACCCACATTACCGATTCATCACTGATGTCGATCAGCACGCGGCCGGGCTCTATCAACTCACCGACAATGAAGTCATCCTGCAGGACCGTGCCGGCCTGCGGCGCCAACAAGTCGAACGCCCCGGTAGCTCTGCTGGCATCACCGGATCGGGCGAGTGCCGCTGCTTGTGCTTCGGTCATGCCGTAGGCGAGCACCTTGGCGACCGCCTGCTGTTGCGCGACCTGCGCTTCGGTGTAGCGGCGTTCTGAGACCGTTTGCCGGCCCAGGCTCTTGACGCGCTGCCATTCGCGATCCGCGACAATGAGCATGCCTTGCGCTTCGGCCATCTCGACGCTCGATAATGTCACCAGACGTTGGCCTGCCTCGACGCGATCGCCGAGCGTGACGTGGCGCGCGGCGACTTGCGCCGTGATGCGGGGCGTGACGCGCGAAGACCGATACGCATTGATGACGACTTCGCCGGGGACGCGAATGGTCTCGTTCAGTGCTCTGGACGCTACGGCATCGACGACGATGCCGGCGCCACGTTGTTCTTCGGCGGTGAGCTCAATGGCGCCGCCTTCTTCCTCGCCGTGATCGTCGTGGTCGTCTTGCTGGGCATGCACCGGGGCGATCAGCGCGATGCACAGACACACCGCCCAAAGCTTCAGGGTGTTCATAGTAGGGTTCTCCATTGTCAGTTTGGGGGTGTTCATCGGTAGGCACCTTGGCCGAGCCAGGCATCCACCTGACCCGAGGCCCATAGCCACTCGAACCAGGCGCGCCACAGGGCTTCACGGAGGTCGAGGGCGCTTTCCTGGACGTCCAGCGTGGCGGTCAACTGCACCAGGTAGTCGGTAGTGCTGAGTTCACCGGCTTCCCACAGGCGTTGCAGCTGCTCAGTTTGCCGCGTCAGGCTGGCCTCGCCCGTTTGTTGCCAATCGCCCCACGCCCCGCGAGACAGGTCGTAGCGCTCGGCGGCGCTGATCAAACGCGCGTAGGCGCGTTGCATGACGTCATCGGCGATTTGTTGGGCCTGGCTGCGTTCCGCCAGGGCTGCGGTGACTTCGTGGCTGAAGCTGTTACGCACAAACAGCGGAATGGTCACATTCAGACCGATCAGGGATTCACCACCCTCGTCGCCGCCGGCCAAACTCAAAGTCGGGTCGGGTCGACGCTCGCGGCGACGCAGCTCCACCACAGCATCGGCGGCCTCGACCTGTCGCCGCGCCGCCAACACCTCCGGCAATGCCAGTACCAACGACTGCGGGTCCTCGGCGCTTTTCGGGAGCGACGGCAATGCTTCGGGTAACGATGGCCATTGGGCGCTGGCGGAACGGGGCGTCAGGTTGCGGACCGCCTGGCGCGCTTCGGCGAGGCCGGCGGCGGCGGTCGCTTTCTGAATTCGGGCATCGGTGGATGCCAGGCGCGCGAGATCAAGCTCCACTTGCGCGAGATCGCCGGCATCGAATCGGCGCTGGGCCAAACCGGCAAACTCGTCCATGAGATCCCGACGAGACTGAGCCAGCGCATCGCGCTCCACACCGGTCTGGTGTTGGGCGAGCCCGTCCAGCAATTCAACCGTGACCGCCCAGCGTGCCGCGAGGTACTCCGCCTCAACGACCAGACGATCCGACTCCGCCACGGCAGTGCGGGCCTTGCGCTTGCCGCCCCAATCGAGCGTTTGACTGATGCCGACTGACCGCCTCTCCACGTCGCCGTTTTCGCCGTCGAGGCTCAATTCCGGGTTGTACAGCGGGCGCGAGGCCGCATCCCGAAACGCGCCGCTGGCATCGAGCGCGGCACGCGCAGCTTGGACGCGTGGGTTCGCCTCGACCACAGTTTGCACGAATTGGATGAGCGCGGGGTCTGCGCGCAGGGCGCCAGGCGCGGCCGACTCAGCCGCTTGTGCCACCCAGGGAATTATTATCAGGCCGCCAGCAAGAAGGGCCAGCCCAGCAATGCGAATTTGCATAAATCATCTTCCGAATACAGATAGTCGGCGTGCACGCCCACTCGCGTGGGCGCGCACGAACTCAAGGAATAAATGATCTAGGCGTTGGGGGGTGGTGTTGGCGGGGCTTGCGCGTAGTTGTGTACGGGCGTCGAGCAGCCTATGTCGACATCGCTCGGGACGAATGGCGTAGATATTGAGGCGAACTCTCCAGTGACGCCGGCCGAGTGACCGTGACAGCAGTGCTTACAATGCTCATCGCTAAGGTCGCCGCTGAACGTTTCGTCGTCATGGGCCGCAAGCGAGTGGCCGAACTCGTCCTCATGGGAGGCCGCCTCGTCCGCGTGTGGCAAGCCGTCGAACAGCATATCAGCAGCGCCTTCCATGCCCATAAAGAGCACGGAAACGATAATGGATATGCACCAAAAGGACTTCATAGCGCGGTTATCCTACCCCAGTTTTGGCGGAAATTGTGGAACCGGATTCACATTCGCCAAGAGGCACTCGCAATTCTGCTCGTGCCATTCGTACGACGTGAATCGCTGCGCCGATGTTGAGGCCCGCAATTATCGCGGCGACGATCAGGTCGGGCCAGCGCGAGCCACTCGCGAAAACGCCCGCGGCGGCGATCATGACGGCGACATTGCCGATGGCGTCATTGCGACTGCAGAGCCAGATTGACTGTCGATTACTGTCCCCATCGCGGAACCGATAGAGCATCACAGCGACAAGTACATTCACCAGCAATGCCAAGAACGCGATCGCGCTCATAGTCATCGGTTCTGGCGTACTGCCATTGATGGCGCGATGCAGGGCGCTGCCGATCACCCACGCGCCAAACACCGCCATCGTGGCACCCTTAAAGAGCGATGCCCGAGCGCGCGCAGTGAGCGCCATGCCGACGACAAACAGGCTAATTGCGTAGTTGGCGGCATCGCCAAAGAAGTCGAGTGCATCAGCCTGCAACGACATGGAGTCGGCCAGCCGACTCGCCACCAGTTCGACGATGAACATGGCGAAATTTGCGATGAGCGCGAACCAAAGCACGCGACGAAACAGTGCAGTGGGCTCGTCATTGTCCAACCGGTCCGAGAGACACCCCGAGCAGCCGGTCATCAATCAGCCTCCTCGATGTCCAGCGGTTCCCCGATATGCGCCACCATGTCAACAATGACGCAGCGGATGTGCTCATCCAGAGCTGAATAGAAGATTTGCTTGCCGCGGCGTTCGGAGCGCAACACCCGCGCGGCCTTCAAGAGCCGCAGATGGTGGCTGACCAGCGAAGGGGATGAATCCAGACATGCCGCAATGTCTCCGGCACTGATGGGCTCATCAAGGCAGGTCAGAATGATCCGCAGTCGGGTGGGATCGCCCATCAGCCGAAACAAATCGGCCAAGTGCCCAATCGTGTCGTCTGCGTTCAACGGGATGACGGTTTGCTCGGCCTTCATCAGACATACATTTGAATAGTTGTTGAAATGTTTACATGTTTAATAGACGCCGTCAACCTCCAGATCGAGAGAAAAGCGTCGCGACGATCACCGATTTGAGAATGAGGTCCCGCACCTGACTAAGCGTCACAAGGCGCATCAAGAAGTGCAAATTCAGTTCACACATCCCGATTTTTGAGCTCGGTTTTCGAGAAAATCCTAAGTAGTTGTTTTTACTGTGAATTAAGTTGCCACTTTTTTCAGTCTTGCATCGCGTTCTCCATAAACTGGATATAGGACGTTTTATTGAGAGAAATCCGTGCTCGAGCCGGTATACAAATCGTGTGATCTCAGACTGTGGCATGTCGCCCAATCGGCACGTCAGTTTTCAAGGGCGGGCAGATGAACCTGGAGCGCCGCCTCCTGACACCGACCGTCTCGACCGATGGGATTCGAATTCACGAGCAAGCGTCTGTTGCCTACGAGATATGGACCTCACTCCCACGACAGTTTAAGCCTGGGTCGTTAGTGAAACGTAGATCAGCAACGCCCCTTGAACCAATCCATGCGATCCGAGATCGACGCGGAATGTTTCACGCATTCGCAGCATTCACGACTTATCAGTCGGCTTTGATCCACACGAGCAACGGTGGTAAGGCGCAGTTTTCGGTCCTCCACTATCCGCATCTCGACGGTGACGACGTTGAGCGGCTTGCGCTTGAATACTTGCTTGAGTCGATTGAATCGACTTGCCTGGATAGAGCCACCGGGCTTGAGAGCCTTCGAAAGCTGATCGATGAAGAGATCGATAAGCGAACCGTGGAAGCTCTCTTCGGTACAAGTCGTATGAGTCGACGGCAGTTCGCACAACGAGCTGGAATTTCAACGAGAGCATTGAAGTCACAACGCTCGTCTTCTCAACAAACCGACCGAGAAGAGCAAAGTGTGCGGCGAATCGTTGCAGCGAGGCTGACGTGAGAAAACGGATCTCAGCGCTGACAGCGATATCCGAGCTGACGCCAGCAGCTCAGAATGCCCTCGAAGATCACTGTCACTATCTCTTGTCGACGCTTTCGCCCGACTACACGGAGCTGTTTACCGACCCGGCGCTACCGGGAAAGCAGGTCTCTGTCGCCTATCTAGGTGATATTGCGGAATGTCTGGAGCGCGCCCGCGTGATTGAAACCTATCCGATCGCTGCAATGGTCGCTGCCGTAGCAGGTCGGACGACGTTAGAACGGCGTAAACACGAGTCGCTCAAAGCTTGGGCACTAGTAGCCAGCCTGGCGCTCGCCGATCGTTCGCCAACCGTTGTCGCCTGCTGCCGTCGAATTCGGCGATTGGGCACGGAAGAGGACCGCTGGCTGTTCGAGGCGTTAATCGAAACAGAGAGCAAGTTGGGGACAGTTGTCAGGCGCCTCGGTGAGCTCCTTCGCAGGTATTCGGGTCAGAGCGAAGTCGATAAGCATCGCTACAAGAAAGTTTCGGCCCTGCATGCTCTATTCGCCGACTTGTATTTCCGGCGCGAGAAACGCCAAACCGGCCCGGTCGGGCGGCTGCAAGCGAGTCCAACGAATGTACAGCGGCTCCTGGCATTGAGTGTCGACGAATGTTTGTTTCCGGATATCAACAACATTCGCATCCTTGGCAACGAAACCCGAATCAATATTCCCGGTAAGGGCTTGGACAGTCGGTCGGCAAGTGGGCGCTATCTCGACGGCGTATCGGATACCGACTATCCGACGATACTGAAACGACAGGTACGCCAGGGCAGAGCGCTTGCACAAACATTCACCATGCGGAGCATAGCCGCAGCCTGTGCCTGGGATGGCCTGTCGGTGAACGAAGTGCAACGCACGCTCAGCGCATGTTACGACCGTGCCACCGAGGGCTGTCGGTCATCACTTTGGATTGTTCTGTCGTTGCTGCTGGGCCGAACGCCCGAACGTCTTTGGTCGACGCCGAAGCAGGTCTACGGTCAGACTGGCAGCAATGGAGAGTACTGGCGCGTCAACAAAGCAAAAATCCAGCTTGTAAGTTACCTGTCATTGCCAGACTTTCAACTCGACTATGTTGATCGGCAACTGGTAGAGCCCGTTTACAACTGCCTTTTGCTTCCTGTTCCCAAGGGTCTTACAGAAGCACTGCGTGCGGCACTCGCTGCGGTTTGGGCCGGCGACGATCTGACGGACAACTTGCGGTCAGAGCTTCGAGACCGGATAAGCCAGCTCAATCGCGACAACAATACGCGGTTGACGGCCAAACGACTTGCTGCGCACATGCATCGTGAGCTGCTGAATTGCGGTGTGAGTGATGTCGTATCCAAGCGACTACGCGGCGTCGATGCGAGAGTGAACTACAAGCAGCGCTATGAAGCGAACCTGCTCGAATCCTCACGAGCAGCATATCGACAATATGCAACGACACTTCTGGCCCGCGTCAATCGTACAGACGATTGGCAGCAGGGCGACTGCAAGCCGGTGGCCTTCGGCAGCCGCCTTCGAGTCAAGGACGACGCGATTCGATACCTGTTTGATGACTTGCGTCGCCGCTGCACGATCCCTGCCCGATCATTCAACGACCTAATCAGGCTTCACAACCACATAGCAACGCATGCGTATCAGCTGCTAATGCTCGCGTCCGGACATCGGCCTGTCAGAGTACCGCTGGATACACTACGTTCATACGACCCCGTCAGCTGCGAGCTTTTTATTTGCGACAAAGCGGCGAACCGGGCATGTGATTCGCGCACGATTGTGCTTCCGGAAACCGCATGTTTGCAGATCGCCTTCTATGTCGCGCACATCAAGTCCCTCAAGCGCCGGTGTCGCCGCAGCGCGCCGGAAATTTGCGGACAGCTTGCAAAAGCACTGAGTGGTGACGGCCCGCTCCTGTTTCGATTTGAGCGGGACCGCAACGGCTGCCTGACTTTCGTTCCATTTGACCCCCGGCACCTCAACCGCTGGCTGCAGGACGATTGGACATTGCCTTTGAACTGGCACCGTCATTGGCTGCGTTCCAAGCTGACCGAAGCCGGTCAGCCGCATGAGTACATCGATCAGTTTCTGGGTCACGAAGATGACCAACCGGCCGGTCTCAGCCGATACAGCAATTTGACCTACGCCGGGCGCAAGAAAACAGCGGAGCAACTTCAAGCCTTTTTGAACGACTTGGGGGTGGATGCGATCGAGGGCATGTCGTGACAAAGAAAGCTGTCGCGTCTGCTGATATTCGCGTGCACACCGGGATAGGACTTCGCCGCGAAAGTCGCGAAAGGAAAGTTGACTTCGTTCGTCGAGTTACGGAGAACGCAATCGAGGAGTATCTAACCGGCCTCTCAACTCCGAATATCCCTTACGATGACTATGACCGCGACCTTAAACAGCTGCTGGCTGAGCTCGAGTCCTGGGCGAGCAACACCAACGATTTGAAGATCGCCCGGGCGCATCTTGCGCGGCTGATACATCAGCACAACCTGAAGTTCGGCGCCTCGCTCCCTATTCCACCCCCGCTGGCTCGGCTCTTTCCGGACCGTCCGCTTCGAACGCAAAGCTGGTCCGACTCCAGACGCCGGTTAAATCAGGCGCATGAGGCCTGGCTCAGAGGATTGGACGCAGCTCCGGCGCTTGACCTTTGTGCTGACCTTCGTTTGGGCCAGTTCTTATATACAGCTGCAACCTACGGTGGGCTATGCCGGCCCGCTGCAATTGAAAACCTTGCCGACGCCATGCAGACCGCTCGGCCGATAAAGTCACATCGAGGACTGGGGCTGCAGTGGATCGATCTCTACTTCCGGCATGGAAAGTTTACAAATTCAAATGATGACAATGGCGGCATCATTTACGAGCCTTGGCTCCTGACGCCGATGTGCAAAATGACAGCCTTCGGTTTCCTGAAGCATCGGCATCGATGCTCGTGGCACGACGGCGGCGAGCGACCAGCAGCTTTCGACCTCATCTCGACCGCGTTTCAGCACACAGCTGGCGTCAAGTTGCCGTTTCCATCATTGAAGAAATTCCTGCGCGTCGCTTTCTGCATCGTCGAGCGACAACCCGGCGCGGCGATGCCGGAGGTCCTCGCCGGCTATTCGATTGGTCGCGTCTTGAGCATGAGCCTGCAACCTGCTGCCTGGCAAAGAATGCTCGCATCCGTACCGGCAAGCGCTCCGTTCGGCAGGAACCACAAGTGAATGCGGTTGCGCAAACAGACCTTCCGCTGGTAACTGCCGCCGCAACGGTTTCGATCGATGTCATTGCCGAATCGTTGCAGGCAGCCATCAAACCAGAACGCAAAGGAAGGAAACGTTCAGCTCAAGCTGGCAAGCAAGCGCTTAGAGCGCTTGACACCGAATCATGGCCCCTTAACGCCCGATGGGTTCACCAGTGGTTCTATCATTTGCTGCATGATCGAAAGCGAAAAATGTCCACGGTCGAACGCTATGCGTTCGAAGTTCTGGACGACATCCTCATCGGAGGTGTCGGTATCGACTTTCAAGGATTCGATGCTGTCGATTTCGAGAATTTCTACCAGCTCGCACTCGACCGCTCGCACCAGCGCAAGGACTTAGCATATAAAGCAGGTCGACTCGATGATCTTCATTCTTTCGGCGTTAGTACTTTCGATTTTGCGCGTCTGCCGGAACCGCTAAGACAGCAATCGAACGCTTCGCATGTCCGAGCCATAGTAATGCCTGAAGTCGTATTCGCTCAGGGGCGAGATCGCGTTCTTGAAGTGACCGAAATCGACGGAGCCGGCCGTCAATGTCTGTGGGTCCTGCTGACCGTCCTGCACCGTGCGGGCCTACGTCGTAGCGATGCGCTGTCGTTGCGAATTGCCGATCTGGATCCGGGTGCCACGTTCTGGATTCGAATTACTGACAATGAGTACGCAGATACAAAGCGTTCCAAGTCGCGGATTCCGCTCACACCACTGTTATTGCCTGAGGAGCGTGAGCGCGTTCATGAATTCCTTTACAACCGGCTGCGATCGGGAGACGGCGGCAGTGCACTCGTATTCCACCCGTCCGGAGCACCCAAGCAACCGTGGAACGGCGATGCGTTCCGGCGCCTTTACGGAAGTTTGATTCGATGCGACCAGACCGGTCGACGTTACACGCCGCACGATTCCCGCCACACTTGCGTGAGCCAACTTCAGCTGGTGATGGCCGATCGCACGTTCTGGACTGCGGCGCTGACACCGTATTCGGAAGAACAGAGCCAGGAAATTCGCGCTGCCCTGTTCAGCTGCACCGAGTCCGGCAAGAACGACTACTGGTCACTGGCCGCCCTCATGTCACATGGTTCGCCCCAAACCACGTTCAACAGCTACCTGCACTACTCACACCTTTTGCTGTTCGAAGGGATCCAGCACATGGAAGCGCCACTCAGCTTCAATCAGATGCGAAACCTGGGTGGCGTTACGGCTCGCATCGTGAATCGCTGGCAAGAAGCGGCTGGTAGTGACGCTCAAGGTGGAGTATCGGTCAATGTGCTGGATTCCCCGCTGTCCGCCGAACTTGAGGGCTACGCGATCAATGTCACCGACAGTCCGAAGGTAATCGTGGCGGATGACTCGAAGTCCGAGTTGTATCGCGCATTCAAGCCATCAACGGAAGATATAGAGGTTGCGTACCCTGCATTGACCCGGCACTTCGTAGTAGGAACACCAATCAGCGTACTGTCTCGCACGTTAGGAATCTGGGAAGAAATTATCGCGACTTGGATTGACAACTCCGAGTTCATCGGGTCGTTGCGGACGCGCAAGCGGAATAGCGGTGCGCGTCGGCACGTGTCTGTGTCTCGACGAAGAGACGGCATTGTTCTCCCACTTCCACCCAAGCCGCGCCATATCTCGGAGCTACAATTGCTGCCCGGCCTGTATGCGGCGGTGGAGCAATCAATGCTGTCGTCTCGGGAGAAATTGAGGGATGTCTGCGCCTATTGGCTCACGCACAGCACGGTCTCCAACTCCGGCTTACCGCTCAATGATCCCGCAGTACTAGACCAGATTCTCAGCTTGTTCGCATCGGTGTTACCTGCGTCGGCCTGGCGGCTGCGGTTGCTTGTAGCAACTGACGAGGATGTCAAATCGGTTCAGCAGGAATGGAACTCCCATCCCGGTCTCCATGTTGAGGTCCGGCGTGCGCAACCAAAACGCCGCTGTACGTCTGTTTGGCTGTACCTCCGCCATCCGGATGAGAAGAGTCTGACGACGATGACCCGGATCGCGATTCGGCGGCACGGCGAGGAAGCCCGACTGCCGCGGAAGTTTAGTTCCCAGCTTCTTCGGTATCTGCTTCACATGACGGCGATCGTCGCTTTCGAGACCGCTGAGTTGCATGAGATGGTGGATACTGGAACGTAGTGAGCATTGTTACCGATTGAAGCGGTGCCCGCAGCGGCGACAGATGACCTCTCGCCCCCATCGGTCTAATTGATTCCTAAATATAGAGCGGTTGTAGACGAGCGCGTAGAGCGCACTCCGAAATCCCATAAAGGTGCCCAGACCGATGCTGATCAGGACAACCGGGATATCGAATGACGACAGCCCGTGAAGCGCTTCTAACGGCAACTTCTCTCCGAGAACCGGTATCAGAATCATCGCCATGACGCCGACGAAGACCATCAACATTAAAGGTACGCCGAACTCGCTCTCTCGCATCGGCGGTGCCAACGACTTTCCGAACTCACTGATAGTTGTGTAGCCACTTTCGCCGGTGCGGACGGATTGTGAATAGGCCATTTCGACCGATTGCGTGTAGTGGCTTTGGCAGCGCGGACACTGCATCGAGTTACCTGATTTCATTGATCGTTGCCTTCGACTGCGGTTTCGTCGGTTGGCCGTGACGGGATCAACGACCAGAGACCGAACACACCGAGCCAAAGGACAATGTTCGCCGATAGATTGGCCACCGTTATCAGCATGCCAAACTCGCTGCCGGTGACACGACCCATGGTTTGCAGTGTGATTGATACTCCGTTCAGGACGAGCCATGCGCTCGCAATGCCCAGAAGGACACCAAGTGTCAGTTTCATTCCTTTCATGGTTATATTCCTCTCAATAGTTGGGTGATGGATCTGTTAACTGTCGCCGAGCGTCAGTTCGAGTTTTGGCGGCGACAGAAGAAGGCGTACGACCAGGTAAACGCCGACGCCTTGTGGCCACGTCAATGTTGGTAGGGCGAAAACGCCCGCCGGCGCCCAGTTCCAGAGCAGCGCAAATGCGGACCCCGCTGCTATCTGCCAAATCAGGGCGAGGCACAGCGTCAGAATGAACGCGAACATTGCGGCCTCCCTGTCTTCGGCTGGTTTCTGCTCGGGAATTTTCCACCGACCATCAACCAGGACCGGTGGGGATCCGTCCCTATAACGAGGAACCCGGACGGCATCTTTAGATAGACCTGAATGCGCTTGGTCGTGACCGGTCTCATGACACAGACCGAATGGCGGATTCGATATCGAACAACACATCGTGCAAACGATCCCGAAGCGCAATCGCCATCTCGCGTCGTGATTCGCTCGGCAGTCCATCCTGGCCGGCGATCCACTCTCGGATCGCGTCGCCGTTGTTGCTGGCGTCATCGCTACCGATGAAAAGGACAAGATCGTCCTCGGCCATATCAATGCCGAAGGTCTTGCAGAGATAGTGCGACACTATCTGCAAAGATTGCGGAGTGACATTACTCATTGGATTCCTCTTTGTTGTGTGAAAAAGACTGGTCGAGCAGACGCTCAAATGCCGAGCCGTCCTGCCTTGTGAGATTGGGGATGAAGCGCGAGTACCGACGGAAGAGCATTTCGGTCGTCGTGTGGCCCAACTGCCTCGCGACCCATTCCGGGTTTTCACCGGATGCGAGCCATAAAGTGGCCGCGGTATGGCGCGATTGGTACGGGCGACGCTTGCGCAACCCCAAGTGTCGAAGGATTGGATACCAGACACGCTTGGTGACATTTCGATGACAGAGCGGATTACCGGCCGCATTACAGAAAACGTAGTCGAGGTGCCCTGTGATTTCGCGCTGTTCGGTCAGAGCTTCGTAAACCGGCGCGGACATGAGAATGTCCCTGGCAGAGCCATCGGTCTTAGTGGCACCAAGCTCGCCATTCACCAGCGCCTGTCGAATCAGGATCTCGCGCCGATCGAGAACAACGTATCGCCATTGCAGCCCGTCAATCTCGCCCGTGCGCATGCCGGTAAAGAAGCGAACGGTGTAATAGTTACGGAAATCAGCGCGCACGCTCGCGAGTATTGTTTGCACCTCTTCGATAGTGAATGGTTCGACATCCGTGCGACCGACAGGAAGTCCCTTAATGCCCGACATGGGTGACATGAAGTCATATCGCAATGCGGCCTCGTCCAGCATCATGCGCAGTGGCGAGACAACGTGATTTACCCTGTCGGGCGATAGCGTCCGGCCGTTCTTCAGGCGTCGTTTGCGCAACTCAGCCCGAAACTCTAGGATCTCGCCGCGCTTGATCTGATCGAGGTATTGCTCGCCGAATCGTGGAATCAGGTACTTCCGGACGGTGCCGCTCGTCGTGGCGAAGTACGACGGACGCCAGCGGACTTCGTTTTCGTCCAGCCATCGCTCTGCAAAGGTTCCGAATTTCGGCGTGCGACTTAGTGCCTCTGCCCTGCGTTCATCTTGCTTGGCAAACTGAGTGACCTTTCGGCTATTTGGGAAATATGCCTGGTAATTAAAGGTACCCAGCAGAATCTCGGCATCGATCTTGTCCAGCACCTTTCTCATCCGACGCCTGTTTGCCTCGGTATCAGACAGGCTGGTTTGCTCACGGCACCGAATACCGCGGTACCGAAAGTCGAGCTGCAGGCGCCCGGAACGGACGTTGATCGAGCCCACGCGGATTGCTCTAGAGACCGTAGAGCGACGCCTGGCGCATGTCCTTTTCAATCGTCTCCCAGATGAAAAGGATCTTGCGGCCGCCGAACGGGCGGAGGTAGTGAACGCCTTCGAGAAGGACAGAGTCCTTCAGTCGTTCGCGTATGGTGCGAACGTCGTACTTGATGCGCTTAGATAGTTCTTCAGTTGTTAGGTAGGTGTGTGCCACAATATCGACCTCTATTCGATCAAAATGACTATCTTTCGGGTTAAATAACCGTATTTCGGCTATTATTGCCGAAAAATGCCCATTGTCAAGTCATTTTGACCGAATTTCGGTTATTTCCTTGGCGCGACAATGATCAGAATCAATCTGTCACGAATCATGGGAGAGCGGGGGGTCAAGATCGCCGACGTTTGTCGTGACACCGGACTAAAGCGGACTACTGTTGCTCGTCTTTACCACGAAGACGTAGTCAAGCTGGATTTGGAGACCTTGGAGTTGCTCTGCGAGTACTTCGATGTCGATATCTCTGACATGCTCGAGATTGTTCCCTAGCCGGTCGACCGGATCGTGCGTCACCGCAAGTTAGCCCATATCCCAATTCACAGTGCGCCCATCCGATGTAGAAACTGTTGTTTGTTGAAATCGCTGCACCTCGCTGCGTATTCCACTGATTCCGGCCACCTGTTCCAGCTGAAGCCGGCCACTTGTT
>CALJLA010000184.1 GCA_937983055.1 uncultured Pseudomonadota bacterium | reverse complement strand
GTCTCCGCGCCTGCCGAGTGGATTCGCTTCATCGCGCTTGACCGTTCCCGGCGCACGCTCGGGCCCGTCCCTCAATCCGTCCCAGATCTCGCGCTCGGGGTTTTTCTCACGACAGAACAGCAGGCTGCGCGGCGGTTTGCCGGCCACCACGACCAGCACCGCCTCCGGTTCGGGAAATCCCGTGAGGTAGTAGAAATAGCTGTCGAACCGATAGGGGTAATGGGCGTCGCGGTTGCGAATGCGCTCCGGCGCGGTGCTGAGCACGGCGACACCAGCGCGCATCGCCTCGGCAAGACGCGTGCGGCGCCCGACTTGAACTCCGTTCATCTTGGTTCCTGCAACTGTAGCGTCGAAAGATTATAGGGCGTGGCTGGTCCGCCCCGGTTGGGGCGCAGCAGGGCGCCCGGATATTCGCGTGTCGATTTCGCGTCCGAGGGCGCGCGCCGGCGCGCCCCGGGTCGAGCCGCGCCCTCTCCCAGACCCTGCGGCCGGACCGGGGGGTTGCGCAGCTGGCGCGGTTTGGACCTGCGACCGACGGGCGCCATCGGAGGCGCGAGCCGTCAGGCTTTTCCGGTCAGCAGGCAGTCGGCCTCGCGCAGACGCTGCGGAGTGCCGATATCGAACCAGCGGCCACGGTGATGTTCGCCGCTGACGCAGCCCTGTGCGATTGCGGCGCGCAGCAGGGGCGCCAATGCGTGTCGCGCGCCCGGCTTGACCGCGTCGAACAGCGCCTGGCGGTATACCCCCAGCCCGCTGAAAGTAAGCCGCGCCTGGCCCTCGCCGGCAATCCGGCGTCCGGCGAGAAAGAAGTCACCGTCCGGATGGTGAGCCGGATTGTCGACCAGCACCAGATGCGCGAGCGTATCCGGGGCGTGCGCCAGCAGATCGGCCTGTGCCTTCAGCGCCCGGTAATCGTAATCAGTCAGCACGTCCGCATTGACCACCGGAAACGCTTCGGCATCGATCAGGTGCAGTGCGTTGGCGATACCCCCTGCAGTCTCCAGCGCGAGCGTCTCGGGCGAATAGGCCACCTCGAGGTTCCAGCGGCCGCCGTCACCCACCGCCGCCTCGATTTGCCCGCCGAGATGGGCGTGATTGATGACAACACGCCGGAATCCGGCACGGGAGAGGTTGTCAAGGTGCCAGAAGATCAGCGGTTTGCCGCCCACCTTGAGCAGCGGTTTCGGCGTGTGATCGGTGAGCGGCCGCATGCGCTCGCCGCGCCCTGCGGCCAGGATCATGGCGACCGTACCGGCGTCGCGCACGATCAGAAGGTGTAACCGGTCTGCGGGGCGCGCGCCTCGAGTTCGTCCAGCAGCGCGAGCAGCGGCGCGAGAGCGGGGTACCGCTCAGCCACCGCGCGCGCGTAACGGAGGAACCGCGGGGCATCTTCCAGGTAGGCGGGTTTGCCGTCGCGATACCGGATGCGGGCGAAGATGCCCAGCACCTTCAGGTGGCGCTGCAGGCCCATCCATTCGAACTCGCGCCAGAACTCCCCGAAATCCACCCTCACTGGCAGGCCAGCGGCGCGGGCTTTCTCCCAGTACCGGATTGTCCAGTCCAGCACCTGCGCTTCGTCCCAGCTGACGAAGGCATCCCGGAACAGCGATACCACGTCGTAACTGATCGGACCGACGACAGCATCCTGGAAATCAAGCACGCCGGGGTTGGGCGTCGTCACCATCAGGTTGCGCGGCATGAAGTCGCGGTGCACGAACACCGCCGGCTGTGCCAGCGCGCTTGCCACCAGCAGGTCGAAGAGCCGCGAAAGCGCCTGTTGCCGGGGTTGATCCAGCACCAGGCCGCAGTGGCGATGCAGGTACCAATCCGGGAACAGGCCCAGCTCGCGGCGCAACAAAGCATCGTCGTACGGCGGCAGCACGTCGGCACGCGTGGCCGCCTGCCACTGCACCAGGGCGGAAGTTGCATCGTCGAACAGGGCGCGGGCGTTGTCTGCGTTCAATGCCTGCAGATAGGTGCGCGAACCCAGGTCGGAGAGCAGAAGAAATCCACGCTCGAGGTCCTCGGCCTCGATGCTGGGGACGTTCAGGCCCGCCGCCGCCATCAGCCGGGCGACCTTCACGAAAGGACGGCAATCCTCCTGGGGCGGAGGCGCGTCCATCGCGATGAGCGTATGGCCGTCGTCCAGGGCGACTCGGAAATAGCGACGGAAGCTGGCGTCGGCCGACGCGGGGGTGAGCTCGAACGCTCGACCGCCGAGCTGCAGGTCTATCCACCGTCGAAGCGAGGCGGTGCGATCCAACGAGTTTGCGTCGATTGACGTTATGATTCGCCAAGATTCTATCACCTCGATATGCGCACGTAACTCGATGCCGCCGCTTCGCATTGCCCTCTTGCTCCCGTTGCTGGCGCTTGCGCTCGCTCGACCGGTGCAGTGCCAGGAGCTCGGCCTGAAGCTTCAGCGCGAGCTCATACCCTACGGCGACACCGACGAAGACACGCCGCTGTTCATCGAGGCAGACCGGGTTCAGGGCCATCAGGAACGCGAACTCGAGGCCATCGGCAACGCCGAACTGCGCAAGCGCGGCGCCGCCATCTTCGCAGACCATCTCTACTATGCGTTTCCCAGCCAGGAAGTGAGCGCGCGCGGGAACCTGCGGTTCGAATGGCGGGGCAATGTCGTTGAGGGAGACAGTCTCGTCTACAACGTGCGCGAGGAGTCCGGGGTCATTGAACGCCCGCGCTATTACCTCCTGGAGCTCGACGCCCATGGAGAGGCGGAGCGGATGATTGCGCAAAGCCGCGACCGTTACCGTGTCGAGCGCGCGAGCTACACCAACTGCGAGGTCGGCGACGACGACTGGTACCTGAAGGTGGAGCGCCTCGACATGGACCGTTCGCGCGACCTCGGTGTTGCCCGAAACGCGACCGTCGTGTTCAAGGGCCTGCCGCTGCTGTACTCCCCGTATCTCGACTTCTCGCTCTCGGGCAGCCGCAAGAGCGGCCTGCTGCCGCCGTCGATAGGGCAGACGGCGCAAAGCGGCTTCGAGTTCACGTTGCCCTACTACTTCAACATTGCGCCCAATTACGACGCCACCATCGCGCCCCGGGTGTTGTCCCGGCGCGGGGTGTTGATGAACAGCGAATTTCGCTATCTGCAGCCCAGCCTGTCGGGCGAGCTCCGGGGCGAGTACCTGCCGGACGACCGCCTCTATCAGGATTCGCGTTATGGCTACTCGGCCCAGCACCGCCAGGATTTCGGTCATGGATTCTCCGGAGCCCTCAATCTGCAGGGTGTATCCGACGACACCTACTTTACCGACCTCAGCGACAAGATAGCCGCCACCTCGCAGACGAATCTTCCGCGGGAAGGGTTGCTCGGCTACGACGGCGGCTGGTGGAATGCCAACGCCAGGGTGCAGACGTTCCAGACGCTGCAGGATCCGCTGGCGCCCGTGGTGCCGCCCTACGAGCGCGTGCCCCAGCTCACGCTGCTCGGTACCCGGCCGACCAACCTCGGCCTGGACTTTGGCGTGCGCGGCGAACTGGTGGACTTCGAGCATCCGACCCTGGTCACCGGGCGCCGCGATACGCTGTGCCCGAGCCTCAGCCTGCCGCGGAAGACATCGTACTTTTACCTGACGCCGAAAGCCGGCTATCACTACACCCGCTACACGTTCGAAGACACCCGCCCGGGGATCACCCGCGAAGTGCCGGTCTACAGCATCGACAGCGCCGTCACATTCGAGCGCGAAGCGCAGTTCTTCGGCAACAGCTTTACCCAGACGCTGGAGCCGCGGGTCTACTACGTCTATATCCCGTTCCGGGAACAGAACCGGATTCCGAACTTCGACACCGCGGTAGCCGACTTCAACCTTGCGCAGATCTTCACCGAAAACCAGTTCACCGGCGGCGACCGGATCAACGACGACAATCAGCTCACCGCGGCGCTCTCGAGCCGCCTGATCAGACCCGACGACGGCGGCGAACACCTGCGCGTCACGCTGGCGCAGCGCTTCTATTTTTCCGATCAGGAGGTCACCTTGGGCCCGGACTTCACGCCACGGACCTCGAACCGGTCGGATGTGCTGGGGGGCATCAGCGGAACGATCACCTCGGACTGGAGCGCGGAGGCATTCGCGCAGTTCAGCATGGTCGAGGACCAGTGGGAGCGCTCGAGCCTGACCCTGCGCTACAGGCCGGAGGCCGGCAAGGTGATGAATTTCGGCTATCGCTTTACCCGCAACGCGCTGGAGCTTGTCGACTGGTCCGCGCAGTGGCCGCTTTCAACGAAGTGGAGCGGGCTTGCGCGCTGGAACTACTCGACCCGGGACAAACAGCTGATCGAGGGCCTGGCCGGGCTTGAGTACAATGCCGGCTGCTGGGCAGTGAGGATGGTGGCGCACCGGTTCGTCAGCGCAACGAACGAGTACTCGACCTCCTTCTTCCTGCAGCTCGAGCTTACCGGACTTTCGCGCCTGGGGCTGAATCCGCTGGAGACCCTGCGGCAGAATATTCCCGGGTACACCAAGAGCAATGAACCCGTGCGCAGCGACCGCAGCCCCTTTCCGAATTACTGACCTGGAACGCGGTCCGACGGCGGTTGTCAATGCTGTCGCAGGACCGCTCGAACCGCCTTCGAAACACTCATGAAGATGCTTCGCTTCGCTTTGCTATTACTGCCGCTCATTGCCACGCTCGCGCCCGCGCGGGGACTGGGCGCAGAGGCGGCGCTGCTGGACCGCGTGGTCGCGGTGGTCAACAGCGACGTCCTCACCAAGCTCGAACTGGACGATCAGGTGCGTATCGCCACCCAGCAGCTGCGCCGCCAGGGCACGCCCTTGCCGGAGCGCCAGGTGCTTGAACGCCAGTTGCTCGAGCGCATGATCACCTCCCGCATCCTGGTCCAGACCGCCCGCGACACCGGGCTCCGGGTCGACGATTCCCAGCTGCAGCGCGCCATCGAACGCATCGCCGAGGAAAACAAGATGTCTCCGGAGCAGTTTCGCGAGACGCTTGCGAGAGACGGCATCAGCTTTGCCCGTTTCCGCGAGGAGGTGCGCAACGAGATCCTCATCTCCCGATTGAAGGAACGCGAAGTTGACAGCCGGATCGTGATCACCGAGGCGGAAATAGACGCCTACCTCCGCAACCAGGCAACGCAAGGCCGAAAGGACGACGAATTCAGCGTGGCCCACATCCTGATTCTGGTGCCGGAGAGCGCGACACCGGAACAGATCCAGGCCAGACGCGTGGTTGCCGAGCGTGCGCGCAACCAGATCGAGCAGGGCGCGGATTTCCGACAGGTATCGGCCAGTTTCTCCGACGCGCCCAATGCGCTGGATGGAGGGCTGCTCGGCTGGCGCACCGCGGCGCGGCTGCCGGAAATTTTCGTCGACGCGGTGCGTGCGATGCGCGTTGGAGAGGTGAGCCCAATTCTGCGCAGTGCCAATGGCTTTCACATCCTGAAGCTGATGGACAAGCGCGGCAACAATTCGCCGGTAATGGTGCAGCAGACCCGCGCGCGCCATATCCTGATCCGCCTGAACGAGGTGGTATCCGAGACGGAAGCGAAACAGCGGCTGAGTTCTCTGCGCGAGCGGGTGGTGCTTGGAAACGCCGACTTTGGCGAACTCGCGCGGCAGCATTCGGAAGATGCGAGCGCGGCCCGCGGCGGCGACCTCGGCTGGCTGTCCCCTGGCGATACCGTTCCGGAGTTCCAGCGCGCGATGGACGGGCTCAAGCCGGGCGAAACCAGCGAGCCGGTGCGCTCGCCGTTCGGCTGGCACCTGATTCAGGTGCTCGAGCGCCGCGACGAAGACATGTCAAAGGAAAAACAGCGGCTGGAGGCGCGCCAGGCGATCCGGCAGCGCAAGTCGGACGAGGCCTACCAGGAATGGATCAGGCTCCAGCGCGACCGCGCCTACGTCGATTATCGCCTGGAAGAACGTTGATCCGCTGGGAGCGCCGGCACTGACAGCGAACCCGCTCATCACGCCGAGGCCGCGACGCCGCTTCAGCCAGAACTTCCTGACCGACGCGCGGGTGATTGCGGACATCGTCCGGGCGATTGCGCCCCGGGAGGGCGACCGGCTGGTCGAGGTGGGTCCGGGGTACGGTGCGCTGACCGCGGCACTGCTCGAAAAAGCCGGGTCCATCGACGCGGTCGAAATCGACCGCGATGCGGTGGCAGCGCTCAGGCAGCGGTTCGGCGACAGCCTTCGCGTGCACGAAGGCGACGTGCTCAAATTCGATTTTTCCGCGTTGGGGGCACCGCTGCGCGTGGTCGGCAATCTTCCCTATCACATATCCACGCCCGTCCTGTTTCGGATCGATGCGTTGAGCGCAAGCGTCGCCGACTGCCATTTCATGCTCCAGAAGGAGGTGGTCGAGCGAATGGTGGCGATGCCCGGCGACTCGGCTTACGGGCGGCTCAGCGTGATGCTGCAGTACCAATGGCGCATCGAGCGCCTGTTCGATGTGCCGCCCGGGGCGTTCCGGCCGCAGCCGAAAGTGTGGTCGACGGTTCTCAGAATGACGCCGCGCGGCGCGGGAGCGCCTCGCGCCAAGGACGAAGCGACGTTCGGCCGGCTGGTCGCGGCGGCCTTTTCGCAGCGGCGCAAGACCCTGCGCAACGCGCTTCGCGGCCTCGCCAGCGAGCCGGCGCTGTCCGCCTGCGGGATCGATCCCGGGGCGCGCGGCGAGACGCTCTCGGTTGCCGATTACCTGCGGCTCGCCGACTGGTTGACGCTGCACCCCTCGCAGCCGGCGGACCGCGGCGGCTGAGGCGGCGCCGCGCCGGGAGGTCGCTCAGCGCTTGCGCTGGATGAACTCTATTTTGTAGCCGTCGGGATCTTCGACGAATGCGATCACCGTGGTGCCATGCTTCATTGGCCCCGCTTCACGCGTGACCTTGCCGCCCCGCTTCTTGACCTCCTCGCAGGCGCGGTAAGCGTCGTCGACTTCGATAGCGACATGCCCGTAGCCGGTGCCCAGATCGTATTTCTGCGTATCCCAGTTGTGGGTCAGCTCGAGGACCGCGTCGCTCGACTCATCACCGTAGCCAACGAAAGCCAGCGTGAATCGCCCGTCCGGATAGTCCTTCTGCCGCAGCACTTTCATGCCGAGTACCTGGGTGTAGAAGTCGATCGAGCGCGAAAGATCGCCTACCCGGAGCATGGTGTGGAGGATTCTCATCGCCGGAAGCCTTTCCTAGATTTCGATCAGTTCGAAGTCTTCCTTGCGCGCGCCGCATTCCGGACATACCCAGTTAGGCGGCACCGCTTCCCAGCGTGTGCCGGCGGGAATGCCCTCCTCCGGCAGTCCGGCCGCCTCATCGTAGATGAATCCGCAGATCAGGCACATGTAGGTCTTGTAGTCTCGGGCGTCGTCAGCACTCATGGTCGCAAGGGATTTCAGATAGAATTCGATTCTAAATCAAACGCGCGCCATTCCTCTCTCCGTGCCAGATTCCCCGCCCGCCGTGCTCGTGTTTGCGGCGACCGACCCAAGCGGTGGAGGCGGAATGCAGGCGGACATCCTGACCCTGTCGAGCATGGGGTGTCATCCGCTGTCCGTAGCCACTACCATCACCATTCAGGACTCGATGGGCGTCGAAGCCGCCATGGCCATCGACGCCGAGTGGGTCGCCGACCAGGCGCGCTGCCTGCTCGAAGATGTGGCGGTGACGGTCTTCAAGGTCGGTGCCGTGGGGAGCATTGAATCGATTGCGGCGATTGCAGAAGTGGTTTCCGATTACCCGGACGTTCCGCTGGTGCTGGATCCTGCGCTGTCGGTGGGGCGGGGGAGCGAGCCCGTGTCGGATGAGATCGTCTCGGCGATGCGCGAGCTGCTGATTCCGCAGACCACGATTCTCACCCCGAACAGCCACGAGATCCGCCGCCTGGTGCAGGAGGAGGGCGACGAAGCGGATGACGGTACGCCCGAGGAGTGCGCCCGACAGCTGCTGGCGCTGGGCGCGGAGTTCGTGTTGGTGACCGGTACGCACGAGGGGACCAACCAGATCCTCAACACACTGTATTCCGAGCAAGGTGTGGTCAGAACCGACAGCTGGCAGCGCTTGCCCGGGTCGTTTCATGGATCGGGCGCCACGCTGGCGGCCGCGATCGCGGCGACCCTTGCGAATGGCCTGGAGGTGTCGGAGGCAGTGCGAGACGCACAGGAATACACCTGGCAGTCGCTGAAGTTCGCCTATCGGACCGGGATGGGTCAGCTGATTCCGGACCGGCTTTTCTGGGCGCGCGAGGACGAGTCGCGGCAGGATGATTCGCGCGATTAGGGGCTTGTACGCGATTACGCTCGAGACGGCCGATACCGGATTGCTGAAGGAGCAGGTGGCGGCTGCATTGCGAGGCGGCGCCCGCGCGGTTCAGTACCGGAACAAGAGCGCTTCACGTGGATTGCGTCTGACGCAGGCCCGCGCGATCGCCGAACTTGCCGCGGCAGCGGACGCGACCGTGATCATCAACGATTACCCGGATCTGGCAGTCGCCAGCGGGGCCGGCGGTGTGCACCTGGGGCGGGAAGACGCCGATATTGAGGCGGCCCGTCGGCGACTCGGCCCGGACGCGCTCATCGGGGTATCCTGTTACAACGAGCTCGAGCGCGCTGTGGCCGCTCGTGATGTCGGCGCCGATTACGTGGCGTTTGGCAGCTTCTATCCGTCGCCCACCAAGCCGCATGCGGTCGCGGCGCCCGTCGAGCTGCTGCAGCGGGCGAGATCCCGCGGACTCGGCGTGCCGATCGTTGCGATTGGCGGCATCGATGCCGCGAACGCCGCTGCGTTGATCAGTGCCGGCGCGGATGCGGTCGCAGTGGCGAGCGGGCTTTTTCTTGCGAATGACATCGAAGCGGCGGCACGCGCGCTTGCCGGACTGTTTGCCGAGGACTGATCGGGACTTAATGCTACCTGTGAAGAAATGACCAGCCAGAACCAGACACTGTTCGATCGTTCTCAATTGCTGATACCGGGCGGCGTGAACTCGCCGGTGCGCGCGTTCCGCTCGGTGGGTGGTACGCCGGTGTTCTTTGCGCGCGGGCAGGGCGCCCGCGTGTGGGACGTCGACGGCAAGGAATACATCGACTATGTCGGTTCCTGGGGGCCGCTGGTGCTGGGCCATGCCCATCCGGAGGTGGTCCGGGCGGTTGCCGAGGCCGCGGGCAGCGGGCTGAGTTTCGGTGCGCCGACGGCGGCCGAGCTCGAGATGGCGGAACTGTTGACGCGGGCGCTGCCGTCTATCGAGCTGGTGCGGTTGGTCAGTTCCGGCACCGAGGCGACGATGAGCGCGATACGGCTCGCGCGCGGATTTACCGGGCGTGCGAAGATCATCAAGTTCGAGGGCTGTTATCACGGGCATGCGGACGCGCTGCTGGTGAAAGCAGGTTCCGGCGCGCTGACCCTTGGGCAGCCCAGCTCGGCCGGCGTCCCGGCGGAAACCACTGCCCACACCCTCGTGCTCGATTACAACGATGAGCAACAGCTCGACGATGCATTCCGGCGGCACGGCGATGCGATCGCGGGGGTCAGCGGCGAGTCGGTGGCGGGGAACATGAATCTGGTACGACCGCGCGCCACGTTTCTGCAGCGAACACGTGAACTGTGCGACCGACACGGCACAGTTCTGATCTTCGACGAAGTCATGACCGGGTTTCGCGTCGGCCCGCAGGGTGCTCAGGGGCTCTTCGGCGTCAGGCCTGACCTGACGACACTGGGCAAGGTCATCGGCGGCGGGATGCCGGTCGGGGCGTTCGGCGGGCGTCGGGACATCATGGAGAAGATTGCGCCGCTCGGTCCCGTTTATCAGGCCGGCACCCTGTCGGGCAATCCGGTCGCGGTTGCCGCCGGACTGGCCACCCTGAAACAGGTTCTGCGCCCGGGTTTCTATGATCGCCTGTCTTCGGTCACGGCGCGGCTGGTCGAGGGACTGGTGCGCGAGGCGCAGAGCGCGCACGTGTCATTCAGCGCGCAGTCCGTCGGCGGAATGTTCGGCATCTACTTCCGGCGCGCAGTGCCGGAAAGCTATGCGCAGGTGATGGAATGCGATCGCGACACATTCAACCGGTTCTTCCACGCGATGCTGTCGGAGGGTGTCTATCTGGCCCCGTCCGCGTTCGAGGCGGGGTTCGTGTCTGCAGCGCATGATGCGCCCGAGATCGAGCGAACCCTCGCGGCTTCCCGCGCCGCGTTTGCCGCGCAGGCTGCCGGTTAACGCAGTCCGGAGATGTACTCGGCCAGCGCCTCGATGTCCTTGTCGCCGAGCCGGGCAGCCACCATGCGCATCATTTGATTGGGGTCGTTGGCGCGCTCTCCCGTGCGGAACGCTCGCAACTGTGTGGCCACGTACTCGGCGTGCTGGCCGGCAAGCCTGGGAAACTGAATCGGGACCCCGGCGCCATTGGGCGAATGACATCCGGAACAGGCCGCAACACCCGCGTCGACGATGCCGCCCCGGAAGATCTGGCGGCCTCGCTCGACCAAATCCTTGTCGCTGGCCCCCGGGATGACCGGCTTCTGCTGCGCGTAATATGCGGCAAGGTTACGCATGTCGGCATCGGACAAGGGTGCGACCATTGCCATCATCGCCGCGTTCTGGCGCTCACCGGACTTGAAATTCTTGAGCTGTTTATACAAGTACTCCGCATGCTGACCAGCCAAGACCGGGTTCACTGGGAGGCTGCTGTTGCCGTCGCTCCCATGGCAGGCCGCGCACACCTGGGCAGCGGTTTTGCCGCCTTGCACCGCATCGCCGAAATCGGCGGCGACAGCGACAAACGGACACAGCAGTGCGACTCCTGCGATAAGGCGAAACATCAGCAAACTCCTGGTTAACGGACGAAAATGCCGAGCGAGCGGACAGACGGAGCGCGTATTCTAGCGCCAAGCGCGCCCACCATCCTGCGCAGCGCGCGGTTTGCACTTTCCGCGAGCGCATTGAGCGGGCTGCCGAGCGACAGCCTTGCGGAGGTCGTGTTTGCCGGGCGGTCCAATTCCGGTAAGTCGAGCGCGATCAATGCGCTGACTGGTCGCAGGCAGCTGGCCCGCGTGAGCAAGACGCCCGGACGCACGCAGCTGATCAACTTCTTTGCACTGGCGGAGCGCGCATCGACCTATCTGGTGGACCTGCCGGGTTACGGCTATGCCCGAGTGCCGGATGCTACACGCAAGAACTGGCAGCACCTGCTGACCGGATATCTGCAGACCCGGCCGCAAATCTGCGGACTGGTTGTGATCATGGATATACGTCACCCCCTTACCGTGCTGGATGCGCAGCTGCTCGACTGGTTTGCGCCGCGCCGCAAGCCGATGCTGGTGCTGCTGAGCAAGGCGGACAAGCTGTCGAAGTCAGGGGCGCTGGAGCAGATACGGTCGGCGCGCAAGGCCCTGAACGAGCGCTACGATCGGCTCTCGATCGAACTGTTCTCTAGCGTGACTGGGCAAGGCGTCGATCGTGCCGAAGCCATCGTTTGCGACTGGCTGGCAAATTTCGGCCAGGGCGCCGGTAGAATAAAAATGCCCCCGGCTCAAGGGGATTAGAACCGGGGGCACAAGAGCCTCAAAAGCATCAAGGCACCCGCTCAGGGAGGAGAAGCGGGAGACATCACTGTCTGCAGTTAAGATCGGGCGGCTCGCTGGAAAGTTCCGGCGGGTCGGTGGTGCTCCCGGTCCTCCAACTTCAATCGTCCTGTCAGGGTCTCGAATGCACGCTCTGGGTCGCTATCCGCAACGCCGCATGCGCCGGAACCGGCGCGACGAGTTCTCTCGCCGCTTGGTATGTGAGCACACGCTTACAACTAATGACTTGATTTATCCGGCTTTCGTTATCGAGGGGCGAAACCGAAGTGAAGCGGTCGCATCGATGCCCGGGGTCGAGCGCGTCACCACGGACAGGCTGTTGGGTATGGCCGAGCGCTGCTGCGAACTGGGCGTGCCGGCGCTCGCACTGTTTCCAGTGATCGACCCCGGTCGCAAGACGCCCCAGGCCGAGGAGGCGTTCAACGCGGATGGCCTGGTACCGCGGGTGGTGCGTGCGGTCAAAGAGCGCTTTCCTGCACTTGGGCTGATCGCCGACGTCGCGCTTGATCCGTACACCAGCCATGGCCAGGACGGCCTTGTCGACGAAAGCGGCTACGTACTGAATGACGAGACGATCGAGGTACTGTGCAAGCAGGCGTTGTGTCAGGCGGAAGCGGGCATCGACATTGTCGCGCCTTCGGACATGATGGACGGAAGGATCGGCGCAGTCCGTGCCGCGCTTGACGCGCATGGGCACCAGCGCGTGCGGATACTGGCCTACGCGGCGAAGTATGCGTCCGGCTTCTACGGGCCTTTTCGCGACGCGGTGGGCTCGGCCGGCAATCTCGGAAAAGGCGACAAGAAGACCTACCAGCTGGATCCGGCGAACAGCGACGAAGCGCTGTGGGAGGTGGGCCTCGACCTTGAGGAGGGCGCCGACATGGTGATGGTCAAACCAGGTATGCCCTACCTGGATATCGTGCGCCGGGTCAAAGACGCGTTCGGCGCCCCCACGATGGTCTACCAGGTCAGCGGCGAGTACGCGATGCTCAAGGGCGCGTGTCGCAACGGCTGGCTCGACGAGGCGCAGGTGATGCTTGAATCGCTGCTGTGCTTCAAGCGTGCCGGCGCCGACGCGATCCTGACCTATTTCGCCCTGGATGCCGCGCAGGCGTTGGCCGGGGCGCAAGCAAACCGCTAGGAGTCGCCGCGCAGGAGCAGGGTCTCTACCTCGGCCTGGCTGCCACGGTCAAACGGCCGGCCGTCGGCGGTGTTTCGCAGGTTCGTGCGCATGTCGGTGCGCGAGAACACCGTTATCTCGAAATCCGCTTCCGCGGTGCTGATCAGGTAGCTTGATACGCTGCGCAAGTCGTCCCCGACCCAGACCCGGCGGTCCCGGCTGCGATAGCCGATCTGCCGGTTCAGCAGGAAGAGCTCGACTTCCTTGGCGGCGTCGGTAAACAGGTGGAGTTCGATCTCGGTGTACTTCGAGGCGCTTCCGCGCAGGACCGCGCCGGACAGGAAGGGATTGAACGGCTGCAGGATCTTCATCATCTCCAATGCCTTTTCGCGCAGATGGCGAAGTCGCGCCGCCTGCTCGTCCGGCATGTAGAGTTGCTGATAGGCGCGCAACGCCTGCTCGACCTCCTCGTTGGTCGGCAGGCTGCGGGTGTCGGGCGCACCCGCCTGTCTGGCCGCCTTTCGCTTCGCTAGGGCAAACTCATCGATGCCGTCCACCGCCATCAGCCGTGCAGCAAGATTGGCGATGTGGCCGCGCATGTGGCGGCTGTTCCCGTTATCTCGTGCCACTTGCGTCAGTAAATCTGGTCGTTGATCTCTTCTGCAGGCCTTCCGGGTTCCGCCCCGAACAGAAACTCCGTCTGCTGCTCCGGTGGCACGTTCTCGTGGAAGAAATACTCGATCATCTGGTTCTGAGCGCGCGGATCTCGCAGTCCCGTCTTGGGATCGATGGCCACTGCCACAACCCCTTCGGGCGCCACCGGCAACTCTTCCGGTTGTCCTTTCAGGACCGTCGCCATGTAGGTCATCCAGATCGGGAGCGAGGCGACCGAGCCGGTTTCCCGATCGCCGAGCGACTTCGGCGTGCCGAATCCCATCCACACGACGGCGACCAGATGGCGCTGGAAGCCGGCAAACCAGGCATCCATCTGATCATTGGTTGTGCCGGTCTTGCCCGCGAGATCCACCCGTCCCAGCGCCATCGCGCGCGCCCCGGTGCCGCCGCGGATGACGTCCTGCATCATGTTGAACATGACGAATGCGTTGCGCGGGTCAATCACCCTTTGTGCGTCCTCGCCCGCCCGAATCGGGGTGGCTTTGCCGAGCACGTTGCCTTGCGCGTCTTCGATCCGGTCGATGAAGTAGGGGATGACGCGGTAGCCGCCGTTGGCAAACGCCGCATACCCCATCGCGAGCTCAAGCGGCGTGACCGAACCGGCACCCAGTGCCATCGTCAGATAGGGCGGATGCTGTCGCGGGTCGAATCCGAAGCGGGCGATATAGTCCTGCGCAAACTGCGGGGTAATGGCCTGAAGAATGCGAATGGAGACCAGATTCTTGGACTTCGTCAGCGCAGTCCGCATCCGTATCGGGCCTTCGAACTCGCCGTCGTAGTTCTTCGGCTCCCACGGTACGGAGCCGGTTTCGCTGGCGTCGATCGTGATCGGCGCGTCGTTGATGATCGTCGCCGGCGTGAATCCGCGCTCAAGCGCCGCCGAATAAATGAATGGCTTGAAGCTGGAGCCCGGCTGGCGGCGCGCCTGCGTCACGTGGTTGAACTTGTTCCGCGAGAAATCGAAACCGCCCACCATGGCACGAATCGCTCCGGTATCCGCGTCCATCGACACGAAAGCGCCCTCGACGATCGGTATCTGAACGATCTGCCATCCGATCTTCGGGTCCTTTTGCACTCGGATCAGGGCGCCGCGCTTGATGCGCGTCTTTGCCGGCGCGCGGGATCCGATCATTCGGGAAGCGAACTTGAGCCCTTCTCCGACCACGGTCACCGTCTCGCCGCCCTTGCGGTAAGCCGTTACCGACTTCGACGACTCCTCCAGCACAATCGCCGGGAAGATGTCGTCGCTTTCGGATTCCTCCTGCAACGCATCCTCGAGCTGCTCCTCGGTCACGTCCTTGGGCAGATCGAAATATCCTTCCGCCCCCCGGTATCCTTGCCTGCGCTCGTATTCGAGCATGCCCTGGCGCAGCGCCGCATAGGCGGCATTCTGATGGCGCGTGGACAGGGTCGTGCGCACCTTGAACCCGCGGCTGTACGCTTCTTCCTTGTAGGCGTCGTAGATTGCCTGCCGGACAGTTTCGGCGAAGTGGTCGGCTTTGGCCGCGTACTGGGTGGCCTGACCGGTAATGACGATCGGCTGCTCTTCAGCCTGTTTGAAGGCCTCTGCATCGATGTAGCCCAGTTCGAGCATGCGCCGCAACACGTAGCCCTGACGCTGTTTTGCGCGGTTCATATTGGCGACCGGGTTGTAGCGCGACGGGGCTTTCGGCAGGCCTGCCAGCATCGCGATTTCGCCAAGAGACAACTCACCCAGCGGCTTACCAAAATAAGCTTGGGCCGCGGCGCCGAATCCGTAGGCGCGCTGTCCGAGGTAGATCTGGTTGATGTAGATCTCGAGGATCTGGTCTTTGGACAGATTCTTTTCTATCTTGAAGGCCAGCAGTGCTTCGTTGAACTTCCGTGTGAGGGTCTTTTCACTGGTTAGGAAAAAGTTGCGTGCGACCTGCTGGGTGATCGTGCTGGCACCCTGCCGCAGGCTCGCCGAGGCGAAATTGGCGAGTGCTGCCCGCGCCACCCCCACGTAATCCACGCCCTTGTGCTCGTAAAAGCGCTCGTCTTCAGCAGCAATGATCGCCTCCTTGAGCTGGCTCGGCGTATTCTCGATCTTTACGAATGAGCGGCGCTCTTCGCCGAATTCACCGATCAGATCGCCTTCGACGCTGTAGATCTGCAGCGGGATCTTGGGCTGATAGGACGCGAGGGCCTGAACGGACGGCAACCGCGGATAGGCCACGGCAGCCGCGTAACCGAGCAGCAGCAGGCCGGCCAATGCCAAGGCGGCCCCGGCGATCAAGGGGTAAAACCACCAGCGGGAAGTCATCAGCGGAAAGGTGCGCCCGTGGGACTGATTTCTATAGCGGACGCATTATATAAGGGGTCGACTTCTCGAGGGGCTTGCCGGCAGAAAATTTGCTTTACTTGCAATAACCTTGTTGCTAGCATTTAATGTAGTTTGTTCATATTGCGCCTAACCGGCCTATGCTCAAAGGAAAATTTGAGTTCAACGCGGACTTCCTCACGGGCCTGATGAAACCGAAGTCCCCGCCGCTTATCGGCGTGGACATCAGTTCCTCGTCGGTGAAGATGGTCGAGTTGTCCCAAGGCGGCAGGGGCGCCTATCGGCTCGAGCGGTACACGATCGAGCCGCTCGTTAAGGACGCCGTGGTCGACGGCAACATCGAGAACCTCGAGCAGGTTGGCGATGCGGTCCGGCGCGGCTGGAAGCGCATGGGTACCCGAATCAAGAACCTTGCGCTGGCGCTGCCCTCCGCGGCGGTCATCACCAAGAAGATCGTTGTCCCGGCCGGGCAAACGGATGACGAACTCGAGGCCCAAGTCGAGGCCGAGGCCAATCAGTACATCCCGTTCGCGCTGGAGGAAGTGAACCTCGATTTCCAGACGCTGGGACCTGCGCCGAACAGCGTCGAGGAAGTCGAGGTACTCATTGCCGCCTCGCGCAAGGAGAAGGTCGAGGATCGGGTGGCCGTGGCCGAGTCGGTGGGACTGAAGGCCACCGTAATGGATATCGACTCGTTTGCCGCCCAGAACGCGGTCGAGTTGATCTCGGCGCAGCTACCGGAGCGTGGCCAGGATCAGACGATCGCCCTGGTTGACATTGGTGCGTCGATGATGAACATCAACGTGCTGCGCAATAACCAGTCGGTGTACATGCGCGAGCAGCCATTCGGAGGCAATCAGCTTACGCAGGAGATCATGCGCCACTATAGCCTCTCCGCCGAGGAAGCCGAGGCTGCCAAGCGCAACGGCGGTCTGCCCGATTCGTACGAGGGCGAGGTCCTTGCGCCATATATGGATACGCTGGGGCTGGAAATCGTGCGTGCGCTGCAATTTTTCTTCACATCGACCCAGTTCAACCAAGTCAATTACCTGCTGCTGTCCGGGGGTACTGCCAGCATCCCCGGCCTGGAGGAGGTGGTCGCGGAGCGCACCCAGGTGGATACGCGGGTGGCCAATCCCTTCTCGGCGATGGATCTTGGACCGAAGATCAGAAAGGATCAGCTCGCCGCGGACGCACCGGCACTGCTGGTCGCCTGCGGCCTCGCATTGCGGAGGTTCGATGAATGATCCCAATTAACCTACTACCCCATCGTCAGGCGCGCCGCACGGCGCTGCAGCAGCAGTTCGCAGTTCTCGCGGGGCTTACCGCGCTGATCGCCGGCCTGGTCTGGTTCGTGGGGCACAGTTTTTTTGACCAGCGAATCGACAACCAGAACAACCGAAATCGCTTCCTGGAGACTAGGATCGCCGAGCTCGACAAGCAGATTGACGAAATCAAGCGGTTGAAAGAGCAGACGCAGGCGCTGCTTGCGCGCAAGCGCGTAGTCGAGACCCTGCAGACCAATCGCACCGAGAGCGTCCGCCTGCTTGATCAGCTTGTTCGACAGCTGCCGGAGGGTGTGTACCTCAAGACGGTCAAGCAGACCGGGGAACGGGTCAGCGTGATCGGCTACGCCACTTCCAATGCGCGCGTGTCGACGCTCATGAGGAATTTCGAGGCGTCGCCATGGCTTGAAGCACCGCAGCTTATCGAGATCAAGGCGGCGAAAGTGGGCGATAGCACGCTCAACGAGTTCAACATGAACGTCAACATTACGCGGCCCAAGGAAGAGGCGCCGCCCACCCCGCAGCGCGCGGCGGCGCCAAGGACGTAGGCCCATGACGCTCGACGACATTCGTAATCTAAATCCGAAGGAAATCGGCACCTGGCCGATCGGTGCGAAGCTGGTTGCGCTGCTGCTGCTGCTGGTCGGCCTGATTGGCGCGGGTTACTGGTTTGACTGGCGCAATCAGATTCAGCAACTCGATGCTGCGAGACAGAAGGAACAGCAGTTGCGCACCACCTTCCTCGACAAGCAGAAACAGGCGGTGAACCTCGACGCCTACCGCCAGCAGCTTGCGACAATCGAGCAGGAATTCGGTGAAATGCTCAAGCAGCTCCCGAACAAGTCCGAGATGGAAGCGCTGCTTACAGACATCAATCAGGCGGGACTTGGGCGAGGGCTTCAGTTCCTGTTGTTCAAGCCGGCACTTCAGGAGAAAACGTCGGAGTTCTATGCGGAGCTCCCGATCACCATCAAGTTGACCGGCAATTACCACGACATGGGGGCTTTCGCCAGTGACGTGTCCCAGTTGCCGAGGATCGTCACTCTCAACGACATTTCGCTGACCGCGAACAAGGAAGGCGAGCTGACGATGGACGCAACGGCGAGGACGTACCGCTATCTGGACGATGCGGAGATCGCGGCGCAACGCAAAGCGGCGAGGACCACCCAGCAACAGAGAGGACGCAAGCGGTGAACCGCACAGCGCTTGCCATCTGTTCTGCTGCGCTGCTCGTTTCCGGGTGCAGCTCCGGGGAGTTTGAGGACCTTAACCGGTTTGTCGAAGAATCGAAGCAGGGACTTCGCGGAAGGGTCGAGCCCCTGCCCGAACTCAAGCAGTTCGAGCCGTTTGCCTACAACGCTTTCGATCTGGCAGACCCGTTCAAGCCACGCCAGCTCGGCGATGCCAAATTGGTGGCGGCCGGGCCGGCCCCCGACATCAATCGCCGGAAGGAAGCGCTTGAGGCTTTCCCGCTTGAAAGCCTCAAAATGGTCGGCACTCTGGAGCAGAGGCGGGTCAGACACGCGCTCATCAAGACCCCAGACGGCAACTTGTATCGAATCCGGGTGGGTAACTACATGGGCCAGAATTTCGGAATTGTGACCGCAATCAGCGAAGAAGCCGTCAGCCTGAGGGAGGTCATCCAGGACCCGGCCAGCGGGGGTTGGAGCGAAAGAACAGCCAGCCTGCAGCTGCTGGAACAATAGGGAGCAACATCATGGCGCGCGCATTCTTGGTGATCAATCGTGTTCTGGTCTGCCTGGCTCTGCTGTCACAGGCGGCGTGGGCGCAGAATGGCGAACTTGGCAACAGCATCGATTCCCTGAACGTGGCCACGGAGCAGGGCAAGCTCGTCGTCAGGCTGCAGCTGAAGAATCCTCCTTCGGTGCCACCGGTGAGTTTCTCCCTGGCCAATCCGCCGCGCGTCGCGCTGGATTTCCCCGGTACCGGAAACAGCCTCGGACGCAGCACGCAGGAGGTAAACCAGGGCGATCTGCGCACCATCCGCATCGGGCAATCCGGCTCGCGGACCCGCGTCGTCTTCAACCTCGCCAAAATGGTGGGCTTCGATACCCGGGTGGAGGGCAACACCGTCCTTCTCACCTTGCAGGCGGCGGCCGGCACAGCGGCCGAGGAGCCCGTTCATTTTGCCGAGGCACAGAAAGGCCCGGCGGCGCACAGCGTTCGTGATGTGGATTTCCGGCGCGGCCGTAATGGCGAGGCCCAGGTCATCATTGAGCTGGCGGACAGTTCCACCGGAATAGATCTGCGCAAACAGGGCAAGAACATCGTCGTGGATTTCCTGGAAACCGCAGTGCCGCCTGCGCTGGAACGCCGTTACGACGTCACGGACTTTGGCACGCCGGTCGACTTCTTCGACCTGCAGGCTTTCACTGGCAACGCCCGCCTGACCATCATGCCGAAGGGTCGGTGGGAACAGTCGGCGTACCAAGCCGACAATCGCTTCATCGTGGAAATCAAGCCCGTTGTCGAGCAGGCGGCTCAGGCTGCCGGCGGCAAGGGCCAATACAGCGGCGAAAAGCTGTCGCTCAACTTCCAGAACATCGAAGTGCGCTCGGTGCTGCAGGTGCTCGCGGACTTTACCGGACTGAACATCATCACCAGCGACACCGTGAGCGGCAACCTGACCCTGCGCCTGAAGGACGTTCCCTGGGACCAGGCACTGGACATCATTCTCCAGGCCAAGGGTCTGGACATGCGCAAGACCGGCAACGTCATCTGGATCGCCCCGCGCGATGAACTCGCAACCAAGGAAAAACTCGCGCTGGAGGCCCAGCAGCAGATCGCGGACCTCGAGCCGATGCAGACCGAGAGTTTCCAGCTGAATTACCAGCGCGCCGAAGACGTGCAGAAAATCATCAGTGCCAGCGGTGACCAGCGGATCCTGTCCAAGCGCGGCAGTGCTATCGTCGACGCGCGCACCAATCATCTTTTCGTTCAGGACATCGCGGATAAGCTGGTGGATGTGCGGGCGCTGCTCAAGAAGATCGACATTCCGGTCAGGCAAGTGTTGATCGAGGCGAGAATTGTCGAGGCTACCGATACCTTTAGCCGAAATCTGGGCGTTCGCTTTGGCTATCACGACGGCACGGGGCGTGGCGCGCAAATCCCCGGTGGCACCCATCGCGGGGTGATTGGCGGCGGACTGATAGACACCGGCTTCCACACCGGCCAATCTTCGGCGAACCCTTCTTTCATCAATGATTCGCTCTCGTTCGACGGACGGGTGCCGGGAATTGGCGGCGTCAACCCCGGACAGTTCTCGCTCATCCTCATGAACGACGCGATGACGAAGTTCCTCAACCTCGAGATATCTGCACTGCAGGCCGACGGCAAGGGCAAGATTGTGTCGAGCCCCCGGGTAATCACCGCGGATAACGTCGAGGCCACGATCGAGCAGGGAACGGAAATTCCGTATCAGCAGGCGACCAGCAGCGGCGCCACCAGCGTGTCCTTCAGGAAGGCAACCCTCAGCCTCAAGGTTAAGCCGCAGATTACGCCTGACGACAACATCATCATGAAGCTGGATGTGCACAAGGACAGCGTCGGCCAGACGACCACGGCGGGACCGTCGATCGACACCAAGCAAGTCGTCACTGAGGTGCTGGTCGAAAACGGCGGGACCGTGGGTCTGGGTGGCATTTACGAGCAGGAAGAGCAGGACACCACCACCAAGGTCCCGGTGCTCGGCGATTTGCCGGTTCTGGGGCGGCTGTTCCGGCAGAATCTGAAGCGTAACGACAAGCGTGAACTGCTGATTTTTGTGACTCCGCGAATCGTGACCGAGAAGCTGACGGTGCGCTGACCACTCTCCCATCGGTCTGCGCTCAGCGGCCCGCGCCTCGTACCAAGAGGCGCGGGCCGTTTTGGTTAGAATCAGGCAAATGAGCAATGCCCCAGGAATCTCCGTGGCGTCCGCAATACCGGGTAGTGTCTTTCTGGTGGGAATGATGGGAGCCGGCAAGACTTCGGTAGGTCGTGTGCTGGCAAAGCGCCTCGGCAAGACTTTCTACGACTCCGATCACGAGATCGAAGAGCGCACAGGCGTGCGCATAGCGGTGATCTTCGAGATCGAAGGGGAGCCCGGTTTCCGGGCGCGCGAGACGGCGATGATCGACGAGTTGAGCGCAAAGCCCGACATCGTTCTGGCAACCGGTGGCGGCGCAGTGCTGGATCCGCTCAACCGCGACCGGTTACGCGCGCGAGGAACAGTCGTTTACCTGCGCGCGAGTGTCCGGGAGTTGCTGCACAGGACGCGCCATGACCGGAATCGGCCCTTGCTCCAGACCGCCAATCCCCGGGCCCGACTCACCCAACTTTTCGAGCAGCGGGACCCGCTCTACCGGGAAATTGCGCACATCGTCATCGATACCGGCACCCAGAGCCTGTCCAGTCTCGTTGGCAGGCTTGAAGCGGTACTGGTCAGGCAGTCTGTCGGCCAACCGAATCCAAGCACTCACTGAAAACATGAAGCGAATCGATGTCGAACTGGGCCCGCGCAGCTATCCGATTCTGATCGGGGAGAATCTTCTGGGTCGCGCTGACCTGCTCAAGGATTATCTGCACCGCCCGCGCGCGGCTGTGGTTACGAATGTCAGCGTCGCGCCCCTCTACCTTGAAAAGGTCACCACGGCGCTGAGAGAGCTTGGCGCCGCAGCGCTGGAAATCGTGCTGCCCGATGGCGAGGTGCACAAGAACTGGGAGACGCTGACCCGAATCTACGATGCCCTGCTTGCGCATCGCTGTGAACGCGATACGACGGTTATCGCCCTGGGCGGCGGGGTAATCGGAGACCTGGCAGGCTTTGCGGCGGCCACTTATCAGCGGGGCGTGCCGTTTATTCAGATGCCTACCACTCTGCTTGCTCAGGTGGACTCCGCGGTAGGTGGCAAGACCGCGATCAATCATCCGCTCGGCAAGAACATGATCGGGGCGTTCTATCAACCAAGACTGGTAATGAGCGACATATCCGCGTTGGCGACGCTGCCTGATCGCGAACTGAGCGCGGGACTCGCCGAAGTAGTTAAGTACGGGCTGATCATGGACAAGCCGTTCTTCGAATGGCTGGAATCCAACATGGACTCGCTGCGCAAGCGCGATCCTGCCGCACTTATCTACGCCGTGCAGCGCTCATGTGAGAACAAGGCGACTATCGTTGGCGCCGACGAGCGCGAGACCGCCGATCGTGCCCTGCTCAATCTAGGCCATACCTTCGGCCATGCGATCGAGACCGGGCTCGGCTATGGGGCCTGGCTGCATGGCGAGGCGGTCGCGGCGGGCATGGTTCTGGCCGCAAAACTGTCGCATCGGACGGGAAGCCTGCCGATCAGCGATGTCGAAAGAATCGAGCAATTGCTCAAGCGGGCCGGACTCCCGGTTCAGGCCCCTGCCCTCGGCGTGCGCCGCTACCTCGAGCTGATGGCACACGACAAGAAGGTACAGGCGGGACGCCTTCGGCTGATACTGCTCGAATCGATCGGCCGGGCCTTTGTCACGTCCGACGCGGACCCGGACGCACTTCGCGCCGTGCTCGACATCACGCCAGAGCATGTCTGACCTGGCGCCGTACGCGGCAGATCCAGGCAGGTCGCGCGGGCGCAAGATTCCGGAGCCCGCGTCTCAGGGCCGTAGCGAATACCAGCGCGACCGGGACCGCATCATTCACTCCACGGCATTTCGCCGGCTCGAGTACAAGACCCAGGTCTTCGTGAATCACGAGGGAGACCTCTTCCGAACGCGGCTGACCCACAGCATCGAGGTCGCCCAGATCGGGCGATCCATTGCGCGCAATCTGGGCCTGAACGAAGATCTGGTGGAGGCGATTGCGCTGGCCCACGATTTGGGCCACACGCCGTTTGGCCATGCCGGCCAGGATGCTCTCAACGAGTGCATGAAAGACAGTGGCGGCTTTGAGCATAACCTGCAGTCGCTGCGGGTGGTCGACTTGCTTGAACAGCGTTACGGAGCGTTCGATGGCCTCAACCTCTGCTTCGAGACGCGCGAGGGCATTCTCAAGCACTGTTCCCTAAAGAACGCCGCGAATCTCGGAGAGGTAGGCGAGCGGTTCATCAACAAGACTCAGCCTTCGCTGGAGGCGCAGATCGCCAATCTCGCCGACGAAATCGCATACAACAATCACGACGTGGATGACGGCTTGCGATCCGGTCTGCTCACGTTGGAGCAGCTCTCGGAAGTCGGCATTTTTGCCCGCCACCTTGCTGAGGTGCGGTCGCAGTATCCCCTGCTTACCGACCGCCGACTGATCCATGAGACAGTGCGTCGCATGATCAACACCTTAGTCACAGACCTGACGGGACAGACCATGGACAAGATCCGGGCGCACCATCCGGGTTCGATCGAGGCCGTGCGGACGGCGCCACCCCTGGTGGCGTTCAGCGACCCGGTTCGTGCCGAGCAGCAGGCCTTGAAAACGTTTCTGCGCAAGAGCCTTTATCAGCACTACCGGGTGCAAAGAATGGCCAACAAGGCGAAGCGTGTGGTCAAGGACCTGTTCGGGGCGTTTATCGACGATCCCAGGCTGCTTCCGCCGGAGTTTCAGGGGCGGGCGCAATCCGAGCCGGCCCGGGCGATTGCCGATTACGTGGCCGGCATGACCGACCGCTACGCGATTCGGGAACACCGTCGCCTCTTTTCGGTCGACGAGCAATAGGCGTCACTGTCAGCCGCCGGGGCGCGATATTGCTGCGTTCAGCCCAATCACGGTAACATTCCCGGCTTCGCTCGAAAATTCGTAAAGTCCGGCTACGGCCGGATTTGCCGTCTCTGGGGCTCACCCATGCGGGCGGCTCAAACCCGAACTTGAGAGGTTCAATCGTGGCTAATCCCGATTTTCCAGCGCCGCAAGGGCTATATCACCCTGTCAATGAACACGATGCCTGCGGGGTCGGGTTCATTGCCCATATCAAGGGCGTCAAGAGCCATGCCGTGGTCGAGCGGGGATTGCAGATCCTCGACAATCTGACCCACCGGGGCGCCACCGGGTATGACCCCCTCCTGGGCGACGGCGCCGGGATTCTGGTGCAGATACCGGATGCTTTCATGCGTCGGCAGGCCGCGGCCGCCGGCATCGAGTTGCCTCAGGCGGAGGATTACGCGGTCGGCATGGTTTTCCTGCCTCGAAATCCGGACAGCCGTGCTGCCTGTGAGCGCCTGATCGCCGAGTTTGCGCAGGGCGAGTCTCAGCGCCTGCTGGGCTGGCGCGACGTTCCGGTCGAGCGGTCCGGGCTGAGCAAGGCGGCCCTCGATGTCGAGCCGGTCATCCGCCAGGTTTTTATCGGGCGCGGCGACAACTGCGCGGACGGCGACGCTTTCGAGCGCAAGCTGTTCGTGATCCGCAAGCAGGTCGAGCACGCGGTCACCAAGGCCAGGCTCGACGGCGGTTCCCAGTTCTACCTCCCATCTTTGTCGGCGAGGACGATTGTCTACAAAGGCATGCTGCTGGCGCGCCAGGTTGGCGAGTATTTCGCGGATCTTCGCGACCCGGAATTCGTGTCGGCGCTTGCCCTGGTGCACCAGCGCTTCTCGACCAACACCTTCCCGAGCTGGGAACTGGCCCATCCATTTCGGATGATCGCCCACAACGGCGAGATCAATACCCTGCGTGGCAACCTGAACTGGATGCACGCGCGGCACAAGGCCATTTCGTCGACACGGTTCGGCGAAGATCTCGAGAAAGTGTGGCCGCTGATCGACGAGGGTCAGTCTGATTCCGCCTGCTTCGACAACGCGCTCGAACTCCTGGTGCTCGGCGGATACTCCCTGTCGCACGCGATGATGCTGCTGATTCCGGAGGCCTGGGAGAAGAACGCGCTGATGGACGAGAAGCGTCGCGCGTTCTATGAGTTCTATGCCCCGGTGATGGAGCCTTGGGACGGTCCCGCTGCCGTTGCCTTTACCGACGGGCGTCAGATCGGCGCTACGCTCGATCGCAACGGTCTGCGGCCGGCGCGTTACCTGGTGACCAAGGACGATTTCGTGATCATGGCGTCGGAAAACGGCGTCCTGCCGGTCGACGAAGCCAATATCTCGCGCAAGTGGCGCCTGCAGCCGGGCAAGATGCTGCTTATCGACTTGGCGGAAGGCCGCATCATCGACGATGCCGAGGTCAAGGAAAAGCTGGCCGGCGCCGAGAACTACGCGCAGTATGTGGAAGATTCACGAATCCACCTGCAGAACCTGCCCGCGATCGACGGCGTGAAGCGCCGTGCTGCGCCAATTCTCGACTTGCAGCAGGCCTTCGGCTACACGCAGGAAGACGTCAAGTTCATCCTCAATCCGATGGCAGCCAATGCAGAAGAAGCGGTCGGGTCGATGGGCAACGACTCGCCGCTGGCGGTGCTGTCCAGCCGGAACAAGCCGCTGTACAACTATTTCAAGCAACTTTTCGCGCAGGTGACCAATCCCGCGATCGACCCGATCCGCGAGGCCCTGGTGATGTCGCTGGTGTCGTTCATCGGCCCGCGACCGAACCTGCTTGGGCTGGACGAGACGACCATCAACGACCGGCTGGAGACGAATCATCCGGTGCTGTCGCCCGGGGACTTTGAACGGCTGGCGACAATCGAAACGCTGACCGACGGCAAGTTCCGGTCCAGGTTGCTCGACATCACCTATCCTGCGGCACAAGGCGCCGGCGGCATGAAGACCGCGATGGATGCGCTGTGCGCCGCGGCGCAGGACGCAGTAACCCAGGGCTTCAACATCCTGATCCTTTCGGATGCGGCCACAAGTGCCGACCGGCTTCCGATCCCCGCGCTGCTGGCCACGGCCGGCGTTCACCATCACCTCGTGCGTGAGGGGCTTAGAACCAGCACCGGACTCGTGGTCGAGACCGGATCGGCGCGCGAAGTGCATCACTTCGCCTTGCTTGCCGGCTATGGCGCGGAAGCGATCCATCCGTGGCTGGCGATGGAGACGCTGAGCGAACTCTCGCTTTCGGTGAACATCGACGCCAAGACCGCGGTCAAGAACTACATAAAAGCCATCGGCAAGGGACTGTTCAAGGTGATGTCCAAGATGGGCATTTCCACGTACCAGTCCTACTGCGGCGCGCAGATCTTCGAGGCCATCGGACTGAACTCACAGTTCGTCGACCAGTATTTCACCCGTACCGCCAGCAATATCGAAGGCGTAGGCCTCGCGGAAATCGCCGAGGAGGCGGCGCGGGTACACCGCGCGGCCTTCAGCGACAAGGATCCGGTGCTCGCCAATGCGCTGGATGCCGGCGGCGAATACGCGTACCGCACGCGCGGCGAGGAGCACATGTGGACGCCCGATTCCATTTCCAAGCTTCAGCATGCCACCCGCGCGAAGAGCTACGAAACGTACAAGGAGTACGCGAAGCTAATAAACGACCAGAGCCGACGTCACATGACGTTGCGCGGCCTGTTCGAGATCGGGTCGCTGGGGCCTTCCGTGCCGCTGGAGGAAGTGGAGCCCTGGACCGAGATCGTGAAGCGCTTTTCCACTGGCGCCATGTCGCTTGGTTCGATTTCGACCGAAGCGCACACGACCCTGGCGATCGCCATGAACCGCATTGGCGGCAAGTCGAACACCGGCGAGGGCGGCGAGGACCCGCTGCGTTACTCACCGGTCTCCCGCGACTCCAGCACCCGGGAGAAACTTGGTGACGTGATCGTTGCGGATGTCGCTCTGAAAAAAGGCGACTCCCTGCGCTCGCGGATCAAGCAGGTTGCATCGGGCCGCTTCGGCGTGACGGCAGAGTATCTCGCGAGCGCCGATCAGATTCAGATCAAGGTCGCGCAGGGCGCAAAGCCCGGAGAAGGTGGGCAGCTGCCCGGCCATAAGGTCTCCGAGTACATTGCCAGGCTGCGCTTCTCGGTGCCCGGCGTGGGTCTTATTTCGCCCCCGCCTCATCACGACATCTACTCAATCGAAGATCTGGCCCAGCTGATCCATGACCTGAAGAATGCCAACCCGACTGCTTCGGTAAGCGTCAAGCTGGTCTCCGAGGTCGGCGTAGGCACGGTGGCGGCGGGTGTATCCAAGGCCAAGGCAGATCACGTTACCATCGCCGGACACGACGGTGGCACGGGCGCTTCGCCCTGGTCATCGATCAAGCATGCCGGCACGCCCTGGGAGCTGGGTCTCGCCGAAACGCAGCAGACCCTGGTGCTCAATCGGCTGCGCGGAAGGATCGCAGTGCAGGTCGACGGGCAGATGAAGACCGGGCGCGACGTGCTGATCGGAGCGCTTCTTGGGGCCGACGAGTTCGGGTTTGCGACCGCACCCCTGGTCGTCGAGGGCTGCATCATGATGCGCAAATGCCACCTGAACACCTGTCCGGTCGGGGTGGCCACCCAGGACCCGGAGCTGCGCAGGAAATTTACCGGAAAGCCGGAGCATGTCATCAATTTCTTCTACTTTCTGGCAGAGGAAGTCCGGGAACTGATGGCACGAATGGGTGCGCGCAGGCTCGATGAAATTATCGGCCGCTCCGACCTGCTCGACATGCGCAAGGGCATTGCCCACTGGAAGGCGCGAGGGCTCGATTTCTCCAAGATCTTCCACCGGCCGCAGATGCCCGATGCCGTCGCGCGCCATCACTGCGAAGAGCAGGATCACGGGCTGGAGCGCGCGCTCGATCATCAGCTGATCAAGAAAGCTGCGCCGGCGCTGGAAGAGCGCAGGAAAATCGCCATCGATGCCGCGATCAGGAACGTCAACCGCTCGGTCGGCGCGATGCTCTCCTGGGAGGTGGCGCGCCGCTTCGGTCACGACGGGCTGGAAGACGACACCATTCATGTCCGCCTGACCGGCACCGCCGGACAGAGTTTCGGAGCCTTCCTCGCGCGCGGCGTCACCTTCGAGCTGCTCGGCGACGCCAACGACTACGTAGGCAAGGGACTTTCCGGCGGGCGCATCGTCATTCGACCGCCCGAGGCTTTCACAGGCAAACCGGAGCAGAACATCGTCGTGGGCAACACCGTGCTTTACGGCGCAATCGAAGGCGAGGTGTATTTCCGGGGTGTCGCCGGCGAGCGCTTCGCTGTGCGCAATTCCGGCGTTACTGCGGTGGTAGAAGGCGTGGGCGACCATGGATGCGAGTACATGACCGGCGGCACCGTCGTCGTGCTGGGCGATACCGGCGCCAATTTCGCCGCCGGCATGAGCGGCGGCGTCGCCTATGTGCTGGACGAGTCCGGATTGTTCGAGCGGCGCTGTAACCCGGCGATGGTGAAGCTTGAGCCGGTGCTGCCGGAAGGGCAGCAGTCCAAGGACGCTCCCCGGCACAAGGACACGGCCGACGAAGTGCTCCTGCGCACCCTGATCGAACGTCACTACCAGCTCACCGGCAGTACCGTCGCCAAGCACGTGCTGGACCAGTGGAAGTCGATGTTGCCGAAGTTCGTGAAAGTCTTCCCCAACGAATATCGCCGCGCCCTGGGCGAGATCGCGGCAAAGCGCAAGCAGACACAGCTGGAGGCCGCGTAGCATGGGCAAGCCCACTGGATTCATCGAGATCAAGCGGGTCAACGAGGTTTCGCTGCCGGTTCCGGAGCGGATCAAGAACTACCGGGAATTCGTCCTGGCCCTGCCGGACGACGAGGCCGGCCGCCAGGGCGCGCGCTGCATGGACTGCGGCATCCCGTTCTGTCAGACCGGCTGCCCGATCAACAATATCATTCCGGATTGGAACGACCTGGTCTACCGGCAGCAATGGAAGGCCGCCCTCGAGACTCTGCATTCGACGAACAATTTCCCCGACTTTACCGGGCGCGTCTGTCCGGCCCCGTGCGAGGCGGCCTGCACGCTCAACATCAATAACGACCCGGTCACGATCAAGTCGATCGAGCACGCAATCATCGACAAGGGCTGGGACGAGGGTTGGGTCAAGCCGCAGCCGCCTGCGCGCGAGACCGGAAAGAAGGTCGCCGTGGTCGGGTCGGGTCCGGCCGGAATGGCCTGTGCCCAACAACTCGCGCGCGCCGGACATCGCGTGGTCTTGTTCGAAAAGAACGATCGCATCGGGGGTCTTCTGCGATACGGCATCCCCGATTTCAAGATGGAAAAAGACCTCATCGACCGGCGCATGGAACAGATGGAAGCCGAAGGCGTCGAGTTTCGGCCCGGCGTGTGTGTCGGGCAATTGCCCAAGGATATTCCCGGGGTCAACAATGCCGCAGCCCAGTTTGTCAGCGGCGATGAGTTGCTGGAGCAGTTCGATGCGGTCGTGCTCGCCGGCGGCGCAGAGAACCCGCGCGATCTGCCGGTGCCGGGCCGGGATCTCGGCGGCATCCATTTCGCCATGGAATTTCTGCCACAGCAGAACCTGCTGGTCGCCGGTGACCCGGTGCCCCGGCAGATCAGCGCCGAGGGCAGGCATGTCATAGTGATCGGAGGCGGCGATACCGGGTCGGACTGCGTCGGCACTTCGAACCGGCAGGGCGCGCTGTCGGTTACCCAGTTCGAACTGCTGCCGATGCCGCCGGAGCAGGAGCACAAGTCGCTGACCTGGCCCAACTGGCCGATCAAGCTTCGCTCGTCTTCTTCGCATGAAGAGGGTTGCAATCGGGACTGGGCGGTGTCCACCAAACGCTTCGAGGGCCGCGACGGCCGGGTCGAGAAACTGGTGGCGGCACGGGTGGAGTGGAAGAAGGATGCCAATGGCCAGATGAAGATGCAGGAAGTGCCGGGCACCGAATTCGACATGCGGGCAGACCTGGTGCTGCTGGCTATGGGATTCGTGGGGCCTGTGCACAAAGGCATCGTCGACGAACTGGGACTGGAGAAAGACGCCCGCGGCAACGTGAAGGCCGACACCGACAGCTATCGCACCTCGAACCCGAAGGTCTTCGCCGCCGGCGACATGCGACGCGGCCAGTCCCTGGTCGTATGGGCCATACGCGAGGGACGGCAGTGCGCGCGCGCGGTTGACGAGGCCCTGATGGGCGTCTCGGAACTGCCGCGCTGACCGATCCCGCCGTGCGGCCGGTGGACTGCGCGCCTCGGCCGTACCGGCGCTGCACATCATGAATCGGCTCAAGAACGATACGCTGCTGCGCGCGCTCATGCGCGAGTCCACGCCGTATACGCCGGTGTGGATCATGCGTCAGGCGGGACGTTACCTGCCGGAGTACAACCAGACGCGCGCGCGCGCGGGCAGCTTTCTGGACTTGTGCCGCAACCCGGACCTTGCGACCGAGGTCACGCTGCAACCCCTGTCGAGATTCCCGCTCGATGCGGCGATCCTGTTCTCGGACATTTTGACCGTGCCGGACGCGATGGGGCTCGGACTGTATTTTGCCGAGGGCGAAGGGCCGCGATTCGAGCGGCCGCTGCGTGACGAATGGGAGATCCGAAATCTCGAGGCGCCGGATCCCGGCGTGCACCTGCGCTATGTGCTCGATACGGTCTCCCAGCTCCGGCGCGCCCTGTCCGGCGAAGTTCCACTGATTGGCTTCTCGGGCAGTCCATTCACCCTTGCCTGCTACATGATCGAAGGACGGGGTGGCACCGAGTTTCATGAAGTCAAGCGCATGCTTTACGCGCGTCCCGATCTGCTGCATCACATCCTTGATATCAACGCGAAAGCAGTTACGGCCTATCTAAACGCCCAGATCGCTGCCGGGGCCCAAGCCGTCATGCTGTTCGATACCTGGGGCGGCGTACTGGCGGAAAACGCGTTCCATGAGTTCTCGCTGGCCTACCTTGCACGCGTATGCGCCCAGTTGACGCGGTCGCATGACGGGCAAATCGTGCCGCGCATCGTGTTTACCAAGGGGGGCGGGCAATGGCTCGAGATGCTCGCCGACTCTGGCGCCGACGCGCTGGGAATCGACTGGACGCTTGATCTCGGCAAGGCGAGGGCGCGGGTCGGCAAGCGAGTCGCCCTTCAGGGCAACCTCGATCCGGCGATTCTGCTCACGACCCCGGAAGCGATCCGGCGTGAAGCGATCGCCGTGCTCGAAAGCTATGGCGCGGGCCCGGGGCACATCTTCAACCTGGGGCATGGGGTGTCGCAGCATACGCCGCCCGAACACGTCGCGGCCTTGGTTCACGCGGTGCGCGGCGAGAGTCCGCGCTACCACTAGACCGCGGCCGACCCTGGTCGAATTTCCAGTATTTATGCACAGTTTCCTGTGACGCTGCCCGCAAACCCAGTAAGGACGCTGGGTTTCGCATACCTCGAGCGCAAGGGGCTGAAATATCTAAGCTATTTTGGGGCGCAGCAGCGAATCCCAGCCCCGGCGCGGCATTGCGGGTTTGTCAAGAGTGGGCGGCAGGCAGTTTTCATCAACAGCTTTATCCACAAGACGATTCCAGGTGCCGGCGCGCGGACAGCGTGACCGCTTAGGCGACAATCCGCCTGTCAGCTGAACCGGCCTGTCGGCACACGTGCCCAGAACACCCAGCATCGCGCGCATTGCGCTGGACGTACCGATCGACACGCTGTTCGACTATGCGTGCGGCACGCCGTCACCTGCACCGGGCAGCCTGGTCGAGGTGCCGTTCGGCCGCCGTCGCGCGGTCGGCGTGGTGGTGGAGTGCCAGGAACGCAGTGAGGTGGCGGCGGACCGGGTGAAGCCGGTGGAACGCGTGCTGGAAGTGGCCCCATTGCCGGCGCAGACCTTGGCGCTGGCGCGCTTTTGTGCCGACTACTACCGCTACCCGCTGGGACCAACGCTGGCGACGATTCTGCCGACGATGTTGCGCAGGCCAGGTCGCGGTTCGCGCCCGCGCCTGTGGGGTTACCGGCTCACCGCTCTCGGCCGGTCCCAGAGTGCTGCCGCCGTGCCGGCCCGGGCGGCCGGCGCCCGGCGTTTGCTGGCGTTGCTGACAACCCATGAACTGGTCGACACCGTGCAGGCGCGGCTCGTCTATCGGGATGCCACCCGCCTGCTCAAGCAATGGCTGGATCAGGGATGGGTCACGCGCGAGCCGATCGACCCCTCTGCGCCAACGCAGGGCGTGTCGCCAGCACCACCGTTGCCGGTGGCTCCGCTCACGCCTGAACAGGAAGAGGTCGTCCGCAGCATTGACCTGCGAACCCCGGGATATCGCGCGTCGCTCCTTCAGGGGGTCACCGGCAGCGGCAAGACCGAGGTGTATCAGGCCCTGATTGCGGAGGCTGCGGCTGCTGGCGGTCAGACTCTGCTGCTGGTGCCGGAGATCAATCTCACCCCGCAGCTCGAGGCTCGCTTTGCCGCGCGTCTGCCCGAGCTTGGCATTGTCAGCCTGCACAGCGGCCTGGCCGAAGGCGAGCGGCTCAGGCGCTGGGAGCGGGCCCGTGCCGGAGCCGCCGACATCGTGCTCGGCACCCGCCTGGCGGTATTCACACCGCTGCCGAGACTTGCGCTGGTGGTGGTGGACGAGGAGCACGACCCCTCCTTCAAGCAGCAAGAGGGGTTGCGCTACCACGCCCGCGACATGGCGATTTACCTGGCGCGGCAGCATCAGGTGCCGATCGTGCTGGGGTCGGCGACGCCCTCGCTGGAGAGCTACGCCAATGCCCTTGCCGGGCGCTACGGGCATCTGCATCTGCGCGCCAGGCCAAGAGCGGCGGCGCCATTGGTGCGAACCGTTGATGTGCGCGGCATGCCACTGGAGCAGGGCCTTTCAAGCGAACTGCTATCGGCGATCGACGCCAGGTTGGGGCGCGGCGAGCAAAGCCTGGTATTCATCAACCGCCGCGGCTACGCCCCGGTGCTGTTCTGCAGCGCATGCGGCTGGATGGCCGAATGCGGGCGCTGCGCAGCCCGCCTCACCCTGCACCTGAAGGCGCAGCGCCTGCGCTGTCACTATTGCGGCCACCAGGAACGAATTGCCAGTCGCTGCCCCAGTTGCGGCAACCAGGATCTGCACGGCGTCGGCCAAGGCACGCAGCGCGTGGAGGAGGCACTGGTGGCGCGCTTCCCGGCGGCGCGGGTACTCAGGGTCGACAGCGACAGCACCCGGCGCAGGGGCGCGTTTGCCGACATGCGCGAGCGCATCCACGCGGGGGCCGTAGACCTGCTTGTAGGCACCCAGATGCTGGGCAAAGGGCATGACTTTCCCCGGTTGACACTGGTGGGCGTGGTCGGTGCCGACCATGGGCTGTTCAGCAGCGACTTTCGCGCGACCGAGCGGCTGTTCCAGCAGTTAATGCAGGTCGCCGGGCGGGCGGGCCGGGCAGAGCTGGCCGGGGAAGTGGTGGTGCAGACCGAGTTTCCCACGCACCCGCTGTATGCGGCGCTCGCCGACCAGGACTTCGACCGGTTTGCTCGGCTGCTGCTTGCCGAGCGCCGGCATGCAGAGTTTCCGCCCTACGCCTACCAGGCGCTGTTGCGGGCCCAGGCCCACGATCAGCGCGATGTCGACCAGTTTCTCGCGATTGCGGCCCGCGACGCGCACGCGCATGCCGACGGCGTCGAGGTCTACGATCCCGTGCCGGCCCCGGTGGCGCGCATCGCCGGGCACTGGCGCGGGCAGTTGCTCGTGCAGGCGCGGTCGCGTCCCGCCCTGAAGCGATTCCTCGCCGCCTGGCATCCCCTCCTCACCCGGCGCAAGGCCCCGCGCGTGCGATGGTTTCTCGATGTCGACCCGGTCGAGCTGTAAACGCGGAACGGCGAGGGCGAGCCGATATAATCGCGCCTTTCCCATGCACCGGTTTTTCGCATGTCCGCAGCTCCTGATTTGCGCGCTCATCTGATCGAACTGCTGAGCGCCGCGCTGGACGACGCGCTGCCCGAAGCGCCCAAGCCGGCGATTTCGCTGGAACGACCCAAGTCGTCCGATCATGGTGACTACGCCACCAACGTCGCGCTGCAGCTCGCGAAACCGCTCAAGCGTAACCCTCGCGACATCGCGCTGACGCTCGCACGCGCGCTCCCCGGGTCGGACTGGCTGGACAAGGCCGAGGTAGCCGGCGCCGGATTCATCAATCTCTACCTGAAGCCAACGGCGAAGCAGCAGGTTGCAAGGCGGGTGCTGGCGGCCGGGCCGGACTACGGACGCATTGCCATGGGCGCCGGGACGCGGCTTCAGGTGGAGTTCGTTTCTGCCAACCCCACCGGCCCGCTGCACGTCGGGCATGGCCGCGGCGCCGCCTACGGGGCGAGCCTTGCCAACGTGCTCGACGCGGCTGGATACGCGGTATCGCGCGAGTATTACATCAACGACGCCGGGCGCCAGATGGACATTCTTGCGCTGTCGACCTGGTTGCGATATCTCGAAAGCTGCGCGCAGCCGATCGCCTTCCCGCCCAATGCTTACCAGGGCGGATACGTGCGCGAAATGGCCGACGCGATTCGCAAGGCGCACGGGCCGCGCTACGTGCATTCACCCGACCTGCTGTTCCGCGACGTGCCGCCGGTCGATGCCGACCCCGAAGAGCACCTGGATGCGCTCATCGCCAACGCAAAGCGAATACTCGGCCCCGATTACGACTACGTGCATGACTTCGCGCTGAACGAGCAACTCGGCGACTGCCGCAACGACCTGCTCGAGTTCGGCGTGACTTTCGACGTCTGGTACTCGGAAAAGTCGCTGTTTTCCGCCGGCCTGGTGCAAAGGGCTGTCGACCTCCTTGCCGACAAGGGGCATCTGTACGAGCAGGACGGCGCGCGCTGGTTCCGATCTTCGACGTTCGGGGACGAAAAGGACCGGGTGGTCCAGCGTGAGAACGGGCAGTACACCTATTTCGCTTCCGACATTGCCTATCACCTGAACAAGTTCGAGCGCGGTTTCGAGCGGGTGATCGACGTCTGGGGCGCCGATCATCATGGATACATCCCGAGGGTGCGGGGCGCGCTGGAGGCGCTGGGGCTGGAGCCCGGGCGCCTCGAAGTGGCGCTGGTTCAGTTCGCGGTGCTCTACCGCGAGGGCAAGAAGATGTCGATGTCGACCCGGGCGGGCGAATTCGTCACCCTGAGAGCGCTGCGCAATGAGGTCGGCAATGACGCGGCCCGCTTCTTCTACGTGCTGCGCAAGAGCGATCAACACCTTGATTTCGACCTCGACCTGGCGAAATCGCGCAGCAACGAGAATCCCGTCTATTACATCCAGTACGCGCATGCCCGCTGCTGCAGCGTACTGCAGCGCTGGGGCGGACCGGTTGGTGAGCTTGTCAACGCGGACGCGACCCCCCTCGTTGAATCGCAGGAACTGGCGCTGCTCCAGAAGCTGCTGGAATACCCGGAGACGATCGAGATCGCGGCGCGTGAACTCGCGCCCCATGTGATTGCGTTCTATCTGCGTGAGCTGGCTTCGCAGTTTCACAGCTATTACAACGCCACGCAGATCCTGGTTGAAGACGCGGCGTTGCAGCCCGCGCGGCTAGCGCTGACGGCGGCGGTACGCCAGGTGCTGCGGAACGGGCTTGCGCTGCTCGGAGTGAGCGCGCCGGAGACGATGTAAACTCGACGCCGATGAGCCGGGACTACAAGCACAGCGGGTCAACGCCTGCACGCGGCCATCCGATGGGGGTGGGCATCCTGATCGGACTGCTGCTCGGTCTGTGTCTTGCGCTGGGCGTGGCGCTTTATATTCACGACGGGCCTTCACCGTTCGTGGACCGGCTGAAGGAGCCCAAGCCGGAGGAATCGCAGCCGGTCGCCGCTAAGAAGCCGTCGGCCCAGCCGGAAAAGCAGGAAGAGAAGCCACGTTTCGATTTCTACAAGATCCTGCCCGGCACCGAAGAGGCGGTCAGCGATCGCGAGTTTCGCCGGCAGGCTTCGCCGGCGCCACGCGAGATTTATTTTCTGCAGGTGGCGGCGTTCCAGAATGCTGCAGAGGCGGATAATCTGAAGGCGCGGTTGGCGCTTGCCGGCATCGAGTCGAAAATACAGACCGCGCAACTGCCGGACGGCAAGATATGGCACCGAGTCCGGGTCGGCCCCTTCACCGACCAGAATGAACTCCAGGCCTCCAGGCAGGCTCTGAAGGACAATCAGCTCGAGGCGAACCTGATCAAGGTTCGCGATCCCGCGCAGTGACGCACTCATTGATTCGGACGGGGAAACCATGAAACGCGCAATCGCATTTACTGCAGGTCTGGTGCTGGCAGGCATGGTGTTCGCGCAAGCGGCCCCTAAGGCCGGCAGCGAATACCGGGTGATCAATCCGCCGCAAACGGTATCCGGCCCCAAGGTCGAAGTGCTGGAATTCTTCAACTATGCATGCCCGCATTGCTACGACTTCGAGCCAGTGATGAAAAGCTGGCTGCAGAAAAAGCCGGCCGACGTCGAGTTCCAGTACGTGCCCGCGGTGTTCAACGAGCGCATGATTCCACTGGCGAAATTGTTCTACGCGCTTGAGGAAACCGGGCAGCTCGACACCCTGCATGACAAGGTCTACGCAGCAATTCACCGCGACGGCGCCAAGCTCTTTGACCGCGAGTCGATCGTACGCTGGGTTGCGGAGCAGCCTGGCGCGGACGCGCGCAAGTTCGAAGCGGCGTTCGACTCTTTCAGCGTCGGCAACAAGGTGCAGCGCGCCATCCAGCTGACGCGCGGTTTCAAGGTGCCGGGGACGCCGTATGTTGCTGTCAACGGGCAATATCTGACCGGGCCGTCGATGACGCTCAATGCCAACGGCGGTGTGGATGTCCGCCGCTTCCAGCAGGTGCTCAACTCGCTTATCGACCTGGCGCGCCGTAAGGCCTGAGGCGCGTCCGATGCGGCGGCTGCTCGGGACCGCCTGCGTCTTGCTGGGCCTGGCAGCCGGGCCCTGCGCGGCCGACCTGATGGAGCAGGTCGACTATGTGCGTATCGGCCCGATGCCGGTGCCCGATGCGGCGCGCGTCGAAGTCATTGAGTTCTTCTACTATGGCTGCGACGCCTGCGACCGCTTCCAGCCGCACCTGTCCCGATGGTTGGCGTCGAAGCCGCCTGACGTCGATTTCCACCGCATCCCCGCTTTGCGAAGGACTGCATGGATCCCGCTCACACGGCTCTATTACACATTGCACGAGCTGGGGCTGCTTCCGCGGCTGCATGAGGAGGTCTACCGCAGCATCCACCATCGGCAGCAGTCGCTCCAGGGGCGCGAGGACCTGGTCGAATGGGCGGCGAACCGGCAGATCGATCCCGCGCAGTTCGAAACCGTGCTGATGTCCGACGCGGTGCTTATCAAGGTGCAGCAGTCCCGGGATGCAACAATTGCGTACTCAGTGACCAGCACCCCGTCCCTGGTGGTGGACGGCAGATTCCTCACTTCCGGTGCGCTGCTCGGCGATATAACCCGGCTGATCCCCGTGCTCGATGAAATGATCGACTTGGCGCGCGCATCGCGCTGACCGCGATGACCGAACCACTCAAGGTGGTCATCACCGGTGCGTCCAGCGGCCTGGGCCGTGCGCTTGCTGAGGAGTATGCGCGCCGTGGCGCAACGCTCGGACTGATCGCGCGGCGCGGCGAGTTGCTGCGCAAGCTGGCGGCGTCGCTGCCGGTCCGGAGCCATGTGTACGAGGCGGACGTGCGTGACGCCGGCGCCCTCGCCGAGTGTGCCGGAGATTTCGTCGGTCAGGCCGGCTGCCCCGACATCGTAATCGCCAACGCCGGTGTGTCCGCCGGCACCGACACCGCCAGCGCGGCGGACAACGCGGTGTTCGACGAGATCCTGTCGGTGAACGTCGTCGGCATGATGCTTACCTTCCAGGCGTTCCTTGCCCCGATGCATGGTCGCGGCCGCGGAACGCTCGCCGGCGTTGCCAGCGTCGCGGGGTTCCGCGGCATGCCCGGCGCGTCCGCCTACTGCGCCTCCAAGGCGGCGGCGATCAGCTATCTCGAAAGTCTTCGCATCGAACTGCGCGGCAGCGGGTTGCAGGTCGTGACGCTGTGCCCGGGCTACATCGATACGCCGATGACCGCGGTGAACCGCTATCGCATGCCGTTCCTGATCACCGCGGAGCACGCCGCGCGCGCGATGGTGCGGGCGGTCGATCGCGGCCGCCGGTTTCACGTGCTGCCTTGGCAGATGGCGCTCGCTGCCCGGCTGATGCGTCTGCTGCCGCCGCCGCTGTTCGACCGCGCGTTCGCGCGCGCCCCCCGAAAACCGCGCCGGCAATCGCCGCAGTAAGCCGGTTCAGCGCAGGGGTACTGCCAGTACCTGTTCCAGCTCCGCGAGCGCGGCGTCCGGCTCGTTCACCTTGATGGTGTGCATGCCCATGTCACGGGCCGGCTTGAGGTTGGCGCCGAGGTCGTCGAGGAACACCGCTTCCCGGGGGGCCACGCCAAGCTGCCGGCAGGCCAACTCGAAATAACGCTGTTCCGGCTTGCGCGCCCCGACTTTGGAAGACTCGACGACTGCATCGAACAGCGCCAGCGCCTCGGCCCATTCCTGCGCCCGGCCGGGCACTCGATCGAGCCCGCGACGTTCGGCACGGGCGAAGTTGTTCGTCAGGCAGGCGGTCAGGAAGTGTTCCCGGCACCGGCGCACCGCGCGGATCATCTGCGGGCGAATCGGCCCATAGATAAGATCGATCACATCGAGGCCGCGCACCGCATGTCCGGCCGCGCGCGTCTCGGCCTCGAACGCGGCATCGAAAGCGTCCGGCGCCAGCTCACTGCGTTCAAACCGGGCCCAGGCGTTGTCATCGGGGTTGCTTCGATTCACGCGCTGCAGAAAGCCCTCCGGCAGCCCGCGCTCTTGCTCGAACTGGCGGAACGCGACAAAGGGACTCTCGCTGATCACGCCGCCGAAATCGAACAGTACGGCGCGAAAACCGCCGGGCCGCGCCGTCATCCGGTGCCTAGTTTCGGGCCTTCTTGAAGGCGTCGATCGCGCGCCGGAGCTCTTTCAGCTCCTCGCACGGAATCGGCGAACAGATTTTCTGCAGCTGCGCGAGATGCTCCTCAGCGCGCGCGATATCGCCAGCCATCAGGTAGGCCTCGCCGATGTACTCGTGCGCATGCTTGTGGCGCGGATTCAGTTCGAGCGCCTTCTGGTAATGGCGCAGCGCCGTCTCCAGCTGGCCCGACTGGCGGTGAGCGTACCCGAGGAAATTGTGCACGTCTGCGCTGTCCGGATGGGCGTCTGAGGCCTTCTTCAGGAGGTCGATGGCGCGGGCCCAGTCGGCGGCTTCGATCGCCTGGCGTGCGGCGGACAGATCCGGCCCCTCGTCCCCGTCATCCGCACCCAGATTCGCCCACAGCTGAGGCGCGCCGGCCAATCCCACCACGATCAGCAGGGTTGTAAGAATGTGCTTGATTGTCGGCATGATCTGCTCTCCTGACTGGGCCGCGACCGCCACTTATAACGCATTGCGCCTGCGAATTGGAGCCCCGCGAAACCGGTCGCGTTCCCCGAATCCCGCCCGTCGCCCATTCTGCTGGCGACGTGCCGCTTACTCCACGGTAACCGACTTGGCGAGGTTGCGCGGCTTGTCGACGTCGGTGCCTTTGACCAGCGCGGCATGGTAGGCGAGCAACTGAAGCGGCAGCGTGTGGATGATCGGGGACAGGTAACCGGCGTGTTCCGGCATGTGCAGTATCTGCAATACGTCGCCGGCGGGAATCTGGGAGTCGGCGTCGGCAAAAACGTACAGCTCGCCACCGCGCGCGCGCACTTCCTGCAGGTTCGACTTGAGCTTTTCTAGCAGGGAGTCGTTGGGTGCGATTGCGATCACCGGCATGTCCCGGTCGACCAGCGCCAGCGGTCCGTGCTTCAGTTCGCCGGCGGGATAAGCTTCCGCATGGATGTAGGAGATTTCCTTCAGTTTCAGCGCCCCTTCCAGTGCGATCGGATAGTGCATGCCCCGGCCGAGAAACAAGGCGTGATGCTTGGCCGAGAACCGCTCCGCCCAGCGCGCCACCTGGGGTTCGAGCGACAGCACGTGAGACAGCGCCGCCGGCAGATGGCGCAGCCCCTGCAGGTGCCGCGCCTCCTGCTCCGCGCTCAGCCGCCCGCGCAGTTTGGCCAGCACCAGCGTCAGCAGAAACAGCGCTGCAAGCTGCGTGGTGAAGGCCTTGGTCGACGCCACACCGATCTCCGGCCCGGCGCGGGTGAGGAATTTGAGTCTTGCCTGCCGGATCAGCGCCGATTCCGGCACGTTGCAGATGGCAAGCGTGTAGTCCTGCCCGAGCGAGCGCGCATGGGAAAGCGCTGCGATCGTGTCGGCGGTCTCTCCCGACTGCGAGATCGTGATGATCAGCGCTTTGGGATTGGGCACGGTGGTCCGGTAGCGGTACTCGGACGCGATCTCGACCGTGCAGGGTATTCCGGCGATGGCCTCCAGCCAGTAGCGCGCCGTCAGTCCCGCGTGATAGCTGGTGCCGCACGCCAGCACGGTGACGGCGTCGACGTCCCTGAACACCGGCTCGGCGTCGACGCCGAACAGCTGCGGCATGATCGAGGCTGCGCCGGTGACCATCTCCAGCGTGGCCGCGACCGCCCCCGGTTGCTCGAAAATCTCCTTCTGCATGTAGTGGCGATACGGACCCAGCTCGACGGCATCGGCCGACAGCTGGCTCTCGTGCACCGCCCGCTCGACCGGGGTGCCGGCCGCGTCGACGATGCGGTAACCGTCGCGCCCGATCTCGACCACGTCGCCCTCGTCGAGGTAGACGATGCGCTTGGTGACCTGGAGCAGCGCGGAGGCATCGCTCGCGCAGAAATTCTCGCCCTCGCCCAGGCCAAGCAGGAGGGGGGCGCCCTTGCGGGCCACCACCAGCCGGTCGGGCGAGCGCTCCGACAGCACGGCAATCGCGTACGCGCCCTCGAGTTCGGCAACCGTCTGTCTCACCGCGCCAAACAAGTCATTGCCGGAACCGAGATGGTGGTGGATCAGGTGCGCCACGACCTCGGTGTCGGTATCGGAGGTGAACTCGTAGCCGGCGCGCGCAAGGCGCGTGCGGATGCTCTCGTGGTTCTCGATGATGCCGTTGTGAACCACGGCAAGGCCGTCGCGACTGATATGGGGGTGTGCATTGCGCTCGCTTGGAACCCCGTGCGTCGCCCAACGCGTGTGCGCAATGCCGACCGGCGCCTCGGTGTGGGCCTGCTGGGCCATCTCCGCCAGGCTGGCAACCCGTCCGACGCTGCGAAGTCGGTGCAGGCCGCCGTTAATGACGGCGAGACCGGCGGAGTCGTAACCGCGGTACTCGAGCTTTCTCAGTCCCTCAAGCAGGGCGGGTACGACATTGCGCCGGGCAACGGCGCCTACGATTCCACACATCGACGGGTGTCCGGCATGGCGAATGGGTAATGCGGTTCTGGTGCAGGCATTCGGAGAATCGACCGTTTGAGTGTGCCCGGACAGGCCATGGCGAGCCGGCTGCGTTCAGCCCTTGTTCTTGGTCGGCCGCTTCCAGCCCGGCACCGACACTTGCTTGCTGCGCGACAGCGTGAGCTGCCCGGGTGGCGTGTCGCGGGTGATGGTGCTGCCGGCGCCGATGGTCGAGCCCCGCCCGATGGTGACCGGGGCAACCAGCTGGGTGTCGGACCCGATGAAGACATCGTCCTCGACCACGGTGAGATGCTTGTTGGCGCCGTCGTAGTTGCAGGTGATCGTGCCGGCACCGACATTGACCTTGCGGCCGATCCTGGCGTCGCCGATATAGGCGAGATGGTTGGCCTTCGAGCCTTCTCCCAGCGCGGCGGCCTTCACTTCGACGAAGTTGCCGACATGCACATCATCGGCAAGCTCGGTGCCTGGCCGCAGCCGGGCATAGGGCCCGACGCGCGCACCGGCACCCACCTGCGCGCCGTGTACGTGCGAGAAGGGCAGCACGCCCGTGTCCGCGCCGATCTGTGCGTCGCGAATTACGCAGCAGCTTCCCACGGTTACGCGGTCGCCGAGGGTCACCCGGCCCTCGAAGATGCACCCTGCGTCGATGAACACATCGCGGCCGCAGGTCAATTGCCCGCGCACGTCGATGCGCGCAGGGTCGGCCAGCGTCACGCCCTGAGCCATCAGGCTCTGAGCAAGCTGCCATTGATAGATGCGTTCCAGCCGGGCGAGCTGCGCCTTGCTGTTGACGCCGAGAATCTCGAACGGGGCATCCGTCTGCACGCTTGCGACCGCCTTGCGCTCGCGCACCGCGGCCGCAACGATATCGGTCAGGTAAAACTCCCGCTGGGCGTTGTCATTGCCGATCTGCCCGAGCCAGCGAGCAAGGTCTGGCGTGGAGGTGCACAGCAGGCCGGTGTTGATTTCGCGGATCCGGCGCTCGGCGCTGGTGGCGTCCTTGTCTTCCACGATGCGCAGGATCCGGCCCGCCTTGCTGCGCAGAATGCGTCCGTACCCGGCCGGCTCGTCGATCACCGCGGTGAGCAGCGTGAGCGGCGCGCGCTCCGCGCACAGGCGGGCAAGCGTGCCAGACCCGATCAGCGGGACGTCGCCGTAGAGTACCAGCGTGCGCCGCGCCTGCAGGTGCGGCTGTGCCTGTTGCACTGCGTGGCCGGTGCCCAGCTGCGGGTCCTGGCGGGCGAAAATAATATCGGGCGCACCGAACCGCGCGCGGATCTGTTCTCCGCCGTGCCCGTCGACCACGACGATGCGCCGCGGCGACAATGTCCGTGCAGCGGCGATCACGTGCGCCAGCAGCGGTTGGCCGGCCAGCGCATGCATGACCTTCGGCAGGTCGGACAGCATCCGCGTGCCCTTGCCGGCGGCGAGGATGACGACATCTAGATCGGACATGACTGCGTGCGTGCGGGAGTGATCGCGCGCGAATTATCGCATAGCGTCCTCAGACGCTTAGCGCTGGCCTCGGCAGCATTCAACCGCGTTGCCCTGGTACAGCCACTCCAGCAGCGCATCCTGGGCGGCCTGGGCGTTGCGTGCGCCGGCATGGTTTATCAGGAACGCGACCGCCAGCGGCCGCCCCTGCACGTCGTTCAGGTAGCCGGCAATGGCGCGCACGCCTTCGAGATACCCGGTCTTGATGTGTGCCTGGCCGGCAACCGGGGAGTCGCCCAGTCGCCGGCGCATGGTGCCGTCCACGGCAACCAAGGGCAGGGAGCTGATGTACTCCGGCATCAGCGGATGCTGCCATGCAGAGCGAAGCAGCATCCCAAGGCTGCGGGCGCTCATCCGGCTGCTGCGGGACAACCCCGAGCCGTTGTCGAGCACCAGCCCGCGCGCGTTGAAGCCGCGGGTCGAAAGCCAGGCCCGCAACGCCTGCTCGGCACCCTCGGCAGTCATTGGCGGCGGCGAATGGGTGCCGGCGAGCGCCAGGTATACATGCCGCGCCATCACGTTGTTACTGAACTTGTTGACGTCCCGGATCAGGTCGGACAGCTGCGGCGACTGGCTGACGGCGAACAGGCGCGCGCCGACGGGCAGCACCGCCGGGCGCACCGTCCCATTGAGCGTACCGCCCAGCGCATGCCACTGCTGCCGGAACACCGTCGCGAAGTACTCATTCGCGTCCAGCAGGCTGAAGTGCTTCACCTTTTCGCCGCAGCCCGCAGGAAAAACGCCCGCAAATGCCAGCGTCGTGCCGCTGATCGAGGGTCTTTCCGGCCACACGCTGCAGTTACCGGGGGCTAGCGCAAGGTTGTTGACGATGGACAGCTGGGGCAGCGACGGCTCGGCAAAAATCTGGACGCGGCGCGCCGTCTCGTCCGGGATGAACTGCAACCGGACCGACTTGTAGTTGAGCAGCAGCGCGTCGGGCCCGACGTTGTAGGGCCGGTGCGGCTCGTTGTCGAATTCTGCCGGGTCGTGGGCAGGAACCGAGAAGTGCGTCCGATCGAGCAGCACGTCGCCGTCGATCTGGTTGAGCCCGCGGTTTCTCAGGTCTTTAAGGAACAGCCAAAACGCTTCCAGCGTGAGTTTCGGGTCGCCGTATCCCTTAAAAACGAGGTTGCCCTGTAGACGGCCGGCTTCCAGCGGGCCGTCCAGCCACGCCTCGGTCTTCCAGGTGTATGCGGGACCCAGCAGATCGAGCGCCGCATAGGTCGTCAGCAGCTTGATCACCGAGGCGGGATTGAGGTTGCGATCGGGGTTGATCGCCATGATCGGACGGTCGCTCGCCAGGTCGTGAACGTACACGCCGATTGCCGACTCCGGCACGCCAGCCTGGCGCAGCGCGATAGCCGCGCCGCCGGGCAGGCGATCCAGCACTGCGTTCGCCGGCGCACCGGCAAGCAGCAAGGCGAGCAAACACAGCGCGCGCGCTAACATCATGTCAAAGTCTCTCGTCATCCATGGGTGCGGGCACCTTTACCGTCCAGCCGAAGCGCTCGCGCACTGCACCGGCAAACCGTTCCGCGGCAACCGCCTCGCCGTGCACCACAAAGGTCTGCGCCGGCGGCTTGCGGAAGTTCGCCAGCCAGCCGAGCAACGCGTCGCGGTCGGCATGGGCGGACAATCCTCCAATGGTGTAGATGTCGGCGCGCACCGGCGTGTCTTCCCCGAATATTCGCACGCTGGACGGTCGACCGACGATGCGCCGGCCGAGTGTGCCCTCAGCCTGGAAGCCGGTGAAGATGATCGAGCTTTCCTCGCGCGGCAGGTTGCGGCGCAAGTGGTGCTTGATGCGGCCGGCGTCGCACATGCCGCTGGCCGAGATGATGATCGCGCCGTCCACTTCGGCCAGCGCACGCGATTCCGCGTGGTCGTCAACGAAGCGTATCCGCGGCCGTGCGCGGTTCTCGCGGAGCCAGCGCATCACCCCGACCGCCTCGGCGTCCGCCAGGTGAAGATGCTTCAGTGTCACTTCGGTGGCGGCGGTGGCCATTGGCGAGTCGACATAGACGTCGGGGGCCGGAAGCCGCCCCTCGAGGTGCAGCTTAACGATCAGGTAGAGCAGATCCTGGGTACGTCCGACGGCGAAGGCCGGGATGATGACATTGCCGCCCTTGCGCTGCAGCGTATCCACGATCGCGTGAACAAATTCGTCAAGCGTATCCTGCATGCTCTTGTGCGTCCGGTCGCCGTAGGTCGATTCGACGACCAGCACATCGGCGCCGCCGATCACCGCCGGATCGCGCACGATCGGATGGCCCGGCTGGCCAAGATCGCCCGAAAAGACCAGGTTGCGCTCCGATGTGCCATCGTTGATGCCGATCTCGATAATCGCGGATCCGAGTATGTGGCCGGCATCGTGGAAGCGGCAGCGGATTCCCGGGTGCGGCTCTACCCTGTCGCCGTAGCCAATCCGCCGCAGAGCGCCGCCCACCATCTGTGCCTGGCGCACGGTGTACAGCGGCTCGGCGGGCCGGCCCTGCTCGCGTCGCCACTGCGCCTCCCGTTCCTGGATGTAGGCGGCGTCGGCCAGCATGACCTCCAGCAGGTCGGCAGTAGCCGCGGTGGTGTAGATCGGGGCGCGACAGCCCAGCGCGACCAGCCTCGGCAGCAGCCCGGAATGATCCAGGTGCGCATGGGTGAGCAGGACGAAATCGAGCGCCTGCACGTCGAATCCGAGCGCCTCTCGATTCTTGCGCATGGCTTCGCGTCCGCCCTGGAACAGTCCGCAGTCGACCAGGAATCGCGCCCCGGCCGCTTCGACGAGGAAGCAGGAGCCGGTCACCTCCCGGGCAGCGCCGTGAAACGTGATTCTCATGCCGGCAGTGCGCGCTCCAGTGCGGCCAGTGATGCGTCGACCAGCAGTTCCATCTGTGCGTCGTCCACGATGTAGGGCGGCATGAAATACACCGTGCTGCCCAGCGGACGCAGCAGCACGCCCCGGTCGAGCGCCGCTTCGTAGTAGCGCCGGCGGAAATCCGGGTCGGCGGTGTCCGCGTCGAACGCCCAGATCATCCCGGTGTTGCGAAAGTGCCGTACGCGCGGATGCCGCGCGAGGGGCTCGGCAAGCCGGTTCAGCGTCCGGCGGCGTGCGCGGTTCGCTTCGATCACCGCTTCGTCTTCGAACAGGTCCAGCACGGTCAGCGCGGCGCGGCAGGCAAGCGGATTGCCCGTGTAGGAATGCGAGTGCAGAAAGCCGCGCGTGAAGTCGTCGTCGTAGAACGCCGCGAAGACGTCGTCGCCCGTAAGCACCACGGACAGCGGCAGAAATCCGCCGGTGATCCCTTTCGAAAGACACAGGAAATCCGGGCGGATGCCGGCCTGTTCGCACGCGGTAAAGGAGCCCGTCCGGCCGAAGCCGACTGCAATCTCGTCGGCGATCAGATGCACCCGGTGGCGATTGCACACGGCGCGCACCTGGCTCAGGTACTCCGGATCGTGCATGCGCATGCCGCTGGCGCACTGTACCAGGGGCTCGACGATGACCGCCGCGATGCGCTGCGCATGGCGCGCGAGATGCGTATCCAGCGCGGAAGCGGCCCGCCGAGCCACATCGGCGGCGCTTTCGCCCGCTCGCGCCTGGCGCCAGTCCGGCGAGGCCGCGCGCTCGACGTTGGCGAGCAGCGGGGCGTAGACATCACGAAACAACGCCACATCGCTGACCGACAACGCCCCCAGCGTTTCGCCGTGGTAGCTGCCCTCGAGGCAGACGAACGAGCGTTTCTCGGCGCGACCGGCGTTGCGCCAGTAGTGGAAGCTCATCTTCAGCGCGATCTCCACCGCTGAGGAGCCGTCTGAAGCGTAAAAGCAGTGACCGAGACCGGTCAGTTGCGCCAGGCGTTCGGACAGCTCGACCACCGGCCGGTGGGTGAACCCCGCCAGGATCACATGCTCCAGCTCGCGCGCCTGGCGGGCGATTGCATCCGCAATGCGCGGGTGTGCATGACCAAACAGGTTGACCCACCAGGAGCTGATCGCGTCCAGATAGGCGCGACCATCGAAGTCGTAGAGCCAAGCGCCCTCACCGCGTGCAATCGGGATCAGCGGCAGCGCTTCGTGCTGCTTCATCTGGGTGCACGGATGCCAGACGGCGCGCAGGCTGCGCTCGGTGATAGTCAGATTGGTGGTCAAGCCGATCGGGTTTCGCGCTGAACGGACGAAGGCAGGCATGCCCGCGCCGGCGGGCTCAAGCAATCTCGACGCAGGCCGAAGTTTAATGCATGGCCCGGGGCTGCCACATCCGCGCCCGGTGCGCGGTTGGTAGCAGACGCCGCGCGCGGCTGCTGGCGCGATTGATGCTAGTCAGGTGTTGACGGAAAAAAATCCGTCTGTTTATAGTCGAACTGTCGGGATCGCGGAGGCGTTGCATGAATCTTCTCGATTGCATTTCCGAACAGATGGCGGCGACGCAAATGCCGCTGGTAGCGGTGACAGTGGCCGCAGTGCCCTGTCCTGACACCCCGGTTATTCTCACGCTGCACTGGCACGGCTTCATTGAAGAGAAGATCGTCAATACCGAAGAGGCCTCGGCCATCCAGTACACCCCGATTCCCAGTTCCACCCTGCAGGTCAATCAGCGCTGGAATGCCTTCGAGGGCCTCGACCTGGCTACGATGGAAGCTGGCTGGGAACTTGGCGCCTGGGACCTGAGCCGCGCCGAGCGCCCCAGCTGTGCGCGGCCGGGCGCATCGGCGCGCGAAGCGCGCGCGTGTCTCCCGGCGTTGGGTGCGCAGCAGTTCGGCATCGTGGGGCAGCAGAT